>NZ_WWIA01000408.1 GCF_009870065.1 Streptomyces sp. SID5785
TCGCCCTGCCGGTGCCGCGGGTGGACCCGGGCGACCCGAACGCCGGGTTCCTCGCGGGCCTGATGGCGTCCGCGCCCGCCGAGCTGATCGCGGCCCTGCACGCGGCCCCGGCCGGGTCCCTGGAGCTGCGGCTGCGCGAGCTGCGGGCCCGCCTGGAGATGGGCGAGCTGGACTCGGCGGCGCGCGGCCTCACCGACCTGGAGCGGGAGCGCCCGGACGACTGGCGGGTGGTCTGGTACCGGGGTGTCGCGGCGCTGGCGACGGGCGACCACGCGAGCGCGGCCCTGTCCTTCGACGCGGTCTACGACGCGTTCCCCGGCGAGCCGGCACCGAAGCTCGCACTCGGCGTGTGCGCGGAGGTCCTCGGCCAGCTCGACAACGCGGCGGAGTACTACCGCCTCGTCTGGGCGACGGACCCGAGCTATGTGAGCGCCGCGTTCGGCCTGGCCCGGGTGCAGCTCGCGGCCGGGGACCGGGGCGGCGCCGTGCGCACCCTGGAGTCGGTGCCGGAGGCCTCGATCCACTACACGGCGGCCCGGGTGGCGGCCGTGCGGGCGCGGCTGCGCGGCCGGATGGCGGCGGGCGCCGCGGCCGGGGACCCGCTGCTCGGCGATCTGACGGCCGCCGCGGGGCAGGTCGAGGCGCTCGACGCGTTCGGTCTGGACGCGGTGCGCCGCGAGGAGTTGTCCACCGAGGTCCTCGGCACGGCCCTCGACTGGGTACTCTCCGGTAGGCAGGGTTCCGCTCCGCCGCAGGGTCCCGTCCGCGCCGAGGTGCTCGGCAGCGAACTGGACGAGCACGGGCTGCGCCTGGGCCTGGAGCGTTCGTACCGGACGCTGGCCAGGCTCGCCCGGCGCGGCGAGGAGAGGATCGAACTGGTGGAGCGGGCCAACCGTTACCGCCCCCGGACGTGGGTGTGAGTTGATGTCGCAGACGCAGAAGGCGGCCGCCATGTCAGTGTGTCCCAGCTGCGAGGAGCCGCTCGAGGAGAGCGACCGCTTCTGCGGTGCGTGCGGGTACGACCTGTCGGCCGCGCCGGCACCGGAGAGCGGAGCCGGGAGCGGGTCCGAGGGCGGGTCGGTCGCGTGGCCGGCCGCGCCCGAGCTGGACAGTTCGGACACGCCCGCGCCGGTGCATCTGCCGACGGACCTGGAGGGCACGGACTCGGCGGGCAGCGAACTGCCCACCGAGGTCCGCTTCGACGGCCCCGACGCCGCCGAGCCCGCGGCCGGGCCCGACTTCCCGCTCGCGGCGCCCGATCCGCGTACGGCGACCGCGCAGCAGCTGGAGGCGGCGACCCCGCCGGCCGGCACGAAGCTGTGCGTGGCGTGCCGGTCCGGACAGGTCGACCCGGACGGCTACTGCGAGAACTGCGGGCACGCGCAGCCCCGCGAACGCGATCACATGGAGCAGGAGTTGGGTGCCGTCGCCGCGGTCAGCGACCGGGGCCTGCGCCACCACCGCAACGAGGACGCGTTCGCCGTGTCCTCCGCCGCGCTGCCGGACGGCTCCCCCGCGGTGGTCGCCGTGGTCTGCGACGGGGTCTCCTCGGCGACCCGCCCGGACGACGCCTCGCTGGCCGCGACCCGCGCCGCCAACGAGGCCCTGCACGACTCGCTGCCGCGCGGCACACATCCGCAGCAGGCCATGCACGAGGCCATCGTCACCGCCGCCGACGCGGTGAACGCACTGGCCCAGGAGCCGGCCACGGCCCGCGAGCACCAGCCCCACCAGAACGCTCCGGCCTGCACCTTCGTCGGTTCGGTCGTCACGAAGGAGCTGCTCGTCGTCGGCTGGATCGGCGACTCGCGCGCCTACTGGGTGCCGGACGACCGCACCGCGCCCCCGGCCCGGCTCACCGAGGACGACTCGTGGGCGGCGCAGATGGTGGCGGCCGGTCTGATGAGCGAGGCCGAGGCGTACGCGGACGAACGGGCGCACGCGATCACCGGCTGGCTCGGCGCGGACGCGTACGAACTGGAGCCGCACACCGCCTCGTTCAAGCCGGACCGGCCCGGGGTGATCGTGGTCTGCACCGACGGGCTGTGGAACTACGCGGAGTCCGCCGCGGACATGGCGCGGGCCGTCCCGGCCGACGCCTCCGTCCGGCCGCTGCACGCGGCGCAGGTTCTGGTCGGCCACGCCCTCGACGGCGGCGGCCACGACAACGTAACAGTGGCGGTGCTGCCGTTCCCGGTCCCGCCCGCGGGGGCAGGATCGGCCTAGACCGGACGGTCCGGACGGTCCGGTCCGATCGGCGTCGCCACGCCAGCAGATGGTGTTGTTCAGGGGGGACTTGTCACCATGGCCAATTTCTCGAAACCGGGCGCTCCGCGGTTCTCCGTCGACGTCTACCAGAACGAGTACCTGCCGGAGGGCGGGCGTGAGGTCAACGCGATCGTCACGGTGACCTCCACCGGCGGCGGCACCGCCGGCGTCCCGCAGCAGCGGGGCGCGGGCGGCGGTCCGGACGCGGCGGTGGCGCTGATGGTGGACTGCTCGGGCTCGATGGACTACCCGCCGACGAAGATGCGCGGCGCCCGCGAGGCGTCGGCGGCCGCGATCGACGCGCTGCGCGACGGGGTGCACTTCGCGGTGATCGCGGGCACGCACGTCGCGCAGGAGGTGTATCCGGGCGGCGGCCGGGTGGCGGTCGCCTCGCCCGTCACCCGCGAGCAGGCCCGGCAGGCGCTGCGCAAGCTGTCCGCGGGCGGCGGCACCGCGATCGGCACGTGGCTGCGCCTCGCCGACCGGCTGCTGTCCTCGGCCGAGGTGCCGGCGACGGCGGTGCGGCACGGCATCCTGCTGACCGACGGGCGCAACGAGCACGAGTCGCCGGAGGACCTGCGGGCCGCCCTCGACCACAGCGCGGGCCGCTTCACGTGCGACGCCCGCGGGGTCGGCACCGACTGGGAGGTGAAGGAGGTCACAGGGATCGCCTCCGCGCTGCTCGGCACCGCCGACATCGTCGCCGACCCGGCGCACCTCGCCGAGGACTTCACGCAGATGATGGAGACGGCGATGGGCAAGGAGGTCGCGGACGTCGCGCTGCGCCTGTGGACGCCGCTCGGCTCCGAGATCAAGTTCGTCAAGCAGGTCGCGCCCGCGGTCGAGGAGCTGACCGACCGGCGCACCGAGGCCGGTCCGCGGGCCGGCGACTACCCGACGGGTGCGTGGGGCGACGAGTCCCGCGACTACCACGTGTGTGTGCAGGTGCCGTTCGCGGAGCTGGGCCAGGAGATGCTCGCGGCCCGGGTCTCCCTCGTGGTCCCGCAGCCGGACGGCACCGCGCAGACGCTGTCGCAGGGGCTGGTCCGGGCGGTGTGGACGGACGACATGGCGGCCTCCACGTCGATCAACCCGCAGGTCGCGCACTACACCGGGCAGGCCGAGCTGGCCCAGGTCATCCAGCAGGGACTGGACGCCCGCAAGGCCGGTGACGTGGACGGTGCGACCGCGAAACTGGGCCGCGCGGTGCAGCTCGCGGCGCTCTCCGGAAACGACGGTACGGCGAAACTGCTTTCGAAGGTGGTGGACGTGGTCGACGCCGCGGAAGGTACTGTTCGATTGAAGGCGAAGGTCGCGGAGGCCGACGAGATGACTCTCGAGACCCGGTCCACCAAGACGGTTCGCGTCAAGAAGCAAGCCTGACACGTACGCGCAACAGGCCTGGTCACCAGGCACGTGAAGGAGAGGGGGAAGCGCCGACATGCCGACCTGCCCGAACGGACACCAGTCGGGTTCCGACGACTGGTGCGAGGTCTGCGGTCACCGCATGGCCGGTGCCGTGCCCCCGCCCCCGCCGCCGCCCCCGGCCGCCGGATACGGATACCCCGGTCCGTCGGTGCCGCAGGCGCCGATGGGCGGCGGAGCGCCCGAGCTCTGCCCGCAGTGCCGCACGCCGCGTGAGGGCGGCGCGCCGTTCTGCGAGGAGTGCCGCTGGAACTTCCTCACGAACACGGCGACGTCGTACACCCCGGCCGCGCCGAACCCTCCGCTGCCGACCTCCGGCGGCCCGGGCGGTGCCACGGGCCCCGGCGGCCCGCAGGGTCCGAACCCGGCGCTGCGCTTCCAGCAGCCGCCGCAGGGTCCCGACCCGTACGAGTACCAGGGCTCGCGCCCGTCGCAGATGAACCGGCCGGCCGAGCCGATCCCGCCGAACCCCTTCGGCGGCGAGCCCTCGGGGCCGTTCCCGCCCCCGCCGGGTCCGCACGCCACCGGCGGCGGCGTCCCGCAGGCCTTCCAGCAGCAGCCGCCCGGTCCGCCCGCGCCGCCGCAGCACCAGCAGCCGGGTCCGCCCGCGCCGCCCGCCCAGCCGGGTCCCCCGGCACCCCCCGGGCCGTCCTTCGGCGGCGGCGGGACCGGCGGGGACGACTGGGTGATCTCGCCCCCGTCCGCGCAGGCCGCCCCGCCCGCGCCGCCGCAGCAGCACCAGCCGCAGCAGCCGGGGTACCCGCAGCAGCCGCAGGCTCCGCAGGCCGGGCCGGTGACCTGGTCGGCGACGATCGGTCCCGACCGTGAGTACTTCATGGCGATGATGCACCGCAGCGGTCCCGAGGCCTCGGGACTCAACCTGCCGGCGTACTCGCCCGAGCAGCGCCGTGAGCTGGTCGGGAACCAGATCTCGATCGGCCGCCGCCGGCACTCGACCGGGGACACCCCGGACATCGACCTGTCGGTGCCGCCGGAGGACCCCGGGGTGTCGCACCAGCACGCGGTGCTCGTGCAGCAGCCGGACGGGTCGTGGGCGGTCGTCGACCAGAACTCGACGAACGGGACGACGGTCAACGGGGGCGACGAGCCGATCCAGCCGTTCGTTCCGGTGCCGCTGCAGGACGGTGACCGGGTCCATGTCGGGGCCTGGACGACGATCACGATCCATCGCGGCTGAGCCGCTGTCTCTCACGTGACGGCCGGTGGGGGCTGGCCTTCAGGGGCGCGGGGAACTGCGCGACCGGCCCCCACCG
>NZ_WWIA01000041.1 GCF_009870065.1 Streptomyces sp. SID5785
ATGGACTTGGGACGCAACGCGGTCTGCTCCATGATGGGCCCGCCTCCACAGCTCGCCGGCTCGCTCGCCTACGGCCTGAGCTCTACCCTCCGTGCCGGTGCGCCACGATTCCCGAACGAGTGAGCATGCCGGGCGCCGCTCGATTACGGCACCGGCACGGCCTCCCCGCCGGCGAAGGGGCCCCGCGGCGGCGCGGGGATCCGGTCCGGCACGAAGCCGTGGGCACGGCGGGCCAGGTACTCCGGGCGGTACCGGTCGACGCCTCGGTGCCAGTTCAGGATGCCCGCGGTCCAGTTGCGCAGGTCGTCGACGTAGCCGTCGAGGACGGCCCGTGCCTCGGCGGACAGCCCGAGGTCCTCGTACAGGACGGGGAACTCGTGCGCGACGATGTGTTCGAACTGCCGCATGCGCTGTGTCATGAGGTCGTTCACGATGACGAGCGCCTTCGGGTAGTCGATGCCGAAGAAGCGCTGCACGACGAGGATCGCGTTGTGGATCTCGCCCTCGTACTCGATCTCCTTCTGGTACGAGAACACGTCGTTGAGCAGGCACGCGTAGTCGACGGCCGCGTTCTCGAGCGCCCGCACGGGGCCGGTGCGGTACACCTCGGGCGGTACGGCGGGGCCGTGGCCCACGCGGCACAGGCTCATCGTGAGGTCGGCGCCGAAGGTGGCGCGGCGCATCTCCAGGTAGTCGACGGGGTCGGGGACGCGGTTCTGGACCCGGTTGGCGAGCTCCCAGACCCAGCTCTCGGTCATCACGTCGACGGTCGCGCGGACCGTGCGCTTCTGGTCCGGGGTCATGGTGGCCGTGGTGCGGGCCCAGAGGTCGGTGAGGCCGCGCTCCACGGCGTTGGCCGGGATGGGCGGCGCGGGGTCGTCGTCGTCGGCCGGCATGCAGGCGGACAGGCGTGCCGTGCAGGCCCGGGCGGCGGCCAGATCGCCCCGGTTCCCGAACACGAGCGGGTAGTAGTCGTCGCCGTACGTGCCCCAGGCCAGCCACTGCGTGCTGAGGTCGAGGGCCTCGGGCGGGCCGTCCGGGTCGATGCCCGCCGCGCACAGGGCCAGATCGCAGGAGGCGAGCTTGTCCTCGTCCCAGACGCCCTCGGAGAGGATGCCCGTGCGGTGCGCCCAGGGCAGCAGCCGGTCGCGGGCCCCGGACAGGGCGGGGTTGAGCCGCAGCGGGAACGGCATGTACAGGTCGGGGATCCGCGACGGGCCCACCTTCTCGTACGGGACGTGCCCGTACGAGCGCAGCCGCTGGGCGCCGAGATCGCGGAGCAGGCCGACCACGTCGGTGGTGCCCGCGCCGGGGCCGCCGGGGCCGAACAGCGGTGCCGTGGCCGGCGGCGCCTCCTTGTTCATGTAGCGGCTGGAGCGCAGGTGCCACGCGTGGCCGCCGGACTGCCAGTCCTGGAGCCCCGCCGTGTACGCGGCGACGGCGGCGATCTCGTCGGGGGTCAGGCCGCGCTCGGCGGCGAGCGCGGGCACCTCGGTCAGCGCGGTGTGCTCGAACTGGTGCAGCCGTGAGGTCAGCACGTCGTTGACGGTCTCCGCCGCTTCCTGGGTCGTGCAGCCGAAGAAGGTCTCCAGGACGAGCACGCCGTTGCTCAGCTCCCCCTCGTCGCGCACCTCGCGCTCGTAGGAGAAGAGGTCGTTGCGCAGGTGGACGCTGTCGGAGAAGGTCTCCATGAGGACGCGCAGCGGGCGGGAGCGGGCCACGGCGGCGGGCACCTCCGCGGTCGCGTACTCGACGAGCCCGGCGGACCAGGGCGCGCCGCCCACCTTGCGGCGCATCTCGATGTACTCGACGGGGTTGGCGACGCGTCCCTCGTCGATGTTGGACAGCTCCCACATCGACTCGTTGAGCAGGTGCGCGGTGGACTCGGCGAAGCGGCGGCGCCAGTGCGCGGACATGGCGGGGACGGTGCGCCGCCACAGGTCGATCAGGCCGGCCTCCACCGGGTTGCACGGCTCGGGCACCTCGGCGGCGAGGTCCATGGGCATGAAGAGCGGCAGCCGCTCCAGGTGGTGCTTGCCGGCCTCCCGGTCGTTCGTGCGCTTGTACATGTCGAGGAAGTGGTCGTCGAAGAAGAAGACCCACACGTACCAGTCGGTGATCAGCGACAGCGCGGCGCTGTCGCAGTCGGGGTGCGTGTACGCGCACAGCAGGCCGTAGTCGTGTGCGTCGAGGTCGCTCTCCTCCCATACGCCGCTGCCCTCGAGCATGCCCATGCCGCGGGCCCACGCGGTGGAGTGGGCCCGCGCCTCGTCGAGATGCGGGTTGAGCCGCGCGCGGTACGGCATGTAGAAGCGCGGCAGGCGGAACGGCTGCGAGGACTGCTCTGTCATGGACGCGGCCCTACCCGGGGGCCGGTCCGGGCATCCGCCGCGCGGAACATGACCGTCCTATCGCGTGAACGGGTGCCGGTCCGTCCCCGAGCGGGGACGCGGCGCGCTAGACAGGGGCGGTCCGCCCGCCCCGACCCGCGAAGGACCCGACCGTGCCGCACCTGCCGCGCCCCACCGCCCGCCTGCTCGCCGCGGGCCTCGCCGCCGCCTTCGCCCTGGGCGGTGCCGCGCTCCCGGCGGCCGCCTCCCCCGCGCCGCCGCCACCTGCGCGCGGCCTGCACGACATCGCCGCTCTCGCCGCCGAGCGGGTCGAGCTCGCCGACCAGGTCGCCGCGGCGAAGTACGGCACACCGGCCCCGGTCGACGACCCGGCGCGCGAGCGGCAGATCCTCGACGACGTGGCGCGGCGCGCGGCCGGGCTCGGTCTGGACAGCGCATGGGCGCAGGCGGTCTTCCGCGACCAGATCGAGGCGAACAAGCAGGTGCAGCGCGGCCTGTACGCCCGCTGGGACGCACATCCCGGGGAGCGGCCGACCGAGCGCCCGGACCTGGCGAAGGAGGTGCGCCCGGCGCTCGACCGCATCACGACGGAGCTGCTGACCGCCCTGCGCGCGGCGGCGCCCGCGCGGACGTCCCCGTCGTGCGGACCGCGGCTCACGGCGGCGGCCGTCGGGGCGGCGCTCCCGCGCGGCTTCGGCCCGCT
>NZ_WWIA01000409.1 GCF_009870065.1 Streptomyces sp. SID5785
TCGAGCGCGTCGGCATGGCCATGGGCGATGTGCTGCCCGAGGAGATGCAGGCCATGGCCGGCCCGCTGATCGGCATGATGCGCTCCATGGGCGGCGCCATGTTCGGCTCCCAGATCGGCCAGGCCCTCGGCACGCTCGCGGGCGAGGTCGTCGGGTCCACCGACATCGGTCTGCCGCTCGGCCCGGCCGGAAAGGCGGCGCTCCTCCCGCTGAACATCGAGTCCTTCGGCAAGGACCTCAGCGTCCCCATGGAGGAGGTGCGCCTCTACCTGGCGCTGCGCGAGGCCGCCCACCAGCGGCTCTTCTCGCACGTGCCGTGGCTGCGCTCGCACCTGTTCGGCGCGGTCGACGGGTACGCGCGCGGCATCAAGGTCGACACGTCGAAGCTGGAGGACGTGGTCGGTCAGTTCGACCCGCAGAATCCGGAGCAGATGCAGGAGGCGCTCCAGCAGGGCATGTTCCAGCCGGAGGACACGCCGGAGCAGAAGGCGGCGCTGGCCCGTCTGGAGACCGCCCTGGCGCTCGTCGAGGGCTGGGTCGACGCGGTCGTCCACGCGGCGGCGAAGCCGCGTCTGTCGTCCGCCGACGCGCTGCGCGAGACGCTGCGCCGCCGCCGGGCCACCGGTGGGCCCGCCGAGCAGACCTTCGCGACGCTGATCGGTCTCGAGCTGCGCCCGCGCCGGCTGCGGGACGCCTCGCGCCTGTGGGCCTCGCTCACGGACGCGCGCGGGGTGGACGGCCGGGACGGCCTGTGGGCCCACCCGGACATGCTGCCGACGGCCTCCGACCTGGACGACCCGGACGGCTTCGTGCACCGCGAGCACCTGGACTTCTCCGAGCTCGACAAGATGCTCGGCGAGGCCGCGTCCGGCGGCAGGCACGACCTGACCAAGGGCGACACCGGCTCCACCGGCTCCACCGGCGACACCGGCTCCGACCGGAGCGAGGGCGACGACGAGGGCCGCGGCCAGGACGGGGACGACACCGCCAAGTGAGTCTGTACGACGACGCCGTCCTCGTGCTCAAGGGCTACGAGGGACAGCCCGAGCTGCGCCAGGCCTATCTCGACCATCTCGCCGAGCACGGCGACGCCGGAATGTGGAAGCCGTGCACGGCCGGGCATCTGACGGCCAGCGCCCTGGTGATCGACCGGGACCGCGGCCGAGTGCTGCTCACGCTGCACCGGAAGCTGCAGATGTGGCTCCAGATGGGCGGCCACTGCGAGCCCGGGGACGCGACGCTCACGGCCGCGGCGCTGCGTGAGGCGACCGAGGAGTCCGGCATCCCGGGACTGACCCTGCTGCCGGGCGGCCCGGTCCGGCTCGACCGGCACGCGATCCCGGGGCCGTGCACCCAGCATCTGGACGTGCAGTACGCGGCGCTCGCCCCCGCGGACGCCACGGAGGCGATCAGCGACGAGTCGCTGGACCTGCGCTGGTTCCCGTACGACGAGGTCGCGTCGGTGGCCGACGCGTCGGTGGTGCGCCTGGTGGAGGCGACGCGGGCGCGGCTCTGAGGAGCAGGCGCGACCAGGTATGCGTAAGGGGCGCCCACCGTGGTGGGCGCCCCTTACGCATACCTGTCTGGCCGATCAGCTGACCCCGCGGCCCGACCGGAGCGCCGGCCGGGCCGCCCGAGCGTCAGCTCCAGGCGTTGCCCTGGTTCTGGCCCCGGGCGCCCTGCTGGCCCATGCCGTACTGGGCGGCGAGGCCCTGGCCGACGGCCGCGTTCTGCGGCGGCAGCAGCTCGCTGGGCTGGACCAGCGCGTAGCCGGTGCCCATGAAGCTGAGCTCCCAGCCCTCGCCGGTGTTGCCGCGACGCCGCCACACGCCGGAGGAGTGCGTCTGCGCCTGCATCTGGACGCGCAGCCCGTTGGACCAGGCGACGATGGCGTCCGCGTCGGCGTTGACGTACCGGTCGGGCGTGACCTGGAGCATGAGCGGCTGCCCGGAGGTCATCAGAGCGACCTTGCCGCGGCCGGTGATGTTGAGCTGGTACTTGCCCGAGCCCGAGATGCCGAACTGGCTGTCGACGGCGACCACCTCATGGTGCAGCGAGGAGTCCATCGCCAGCACATAGCTGCTGTCGACGGTGAGGCCGTCCTGGTCCACGTCCACGACGTGGATGTACTGGGCGAGGTTCGCCAGGTAGACGGTGCCCTGCCCGTGGCAGCGCATCAGGTCGAGGCCCTCGCCGGTGTGCGAGCGGGCACGGCGCTGCCCGGAGGTCTGGACCTCGCCGTCGAACTCCATGAGCCCCTGGTAGGCGACCATCGCGCCCTTGCGCGCGAGGATGTCGTCGTGGCCCTCCAGGGCGACCCGCAGCATCTGCGGGTTCTGCACCGTGTAGCGCTCCTGGCTCTGCTGGTCGCTGTATGCGAAAAGCGGACTCTGCATGGTGTCTCGTTCCCCCTCAGCCCCGGACTCGGAGGCGGTCGGTGCTGTCCTCGCTGGGCTGGACGACGACGATGCCCTCGCCGGAGAAGCCCATCTGGTACGCCTCGCCGCTGCCGCGCCCGATGAGCGAGCCCGCGCGGAAGCTGCGCTTGCCCTTCACCTTCAGGTTCGGCGACCAGGCGATGAGCGCGTCCGGGTCCACGTACGTCTCGTCCTCGCCGCGGCCGCAGTCGACGACGATGGGGGTGCCGCGCGAGGTCAGGGCGACATACCCCTGGCCGCTGAGCTTGATGTTCCACAGGCCCTGGCCGGCGAACTTGGCGAGGCCCTTCACGCGCTCGACGCCCCACTGGAGGCCGGCGTCGAAGGCGAGCAGGTTGGTGCCGTTGACGGAGATGGAGTCGCCGCCGAGGTTGATGACGACGACGTCCGCGCCGTAGTCGGCCAGGTAGAGCAGTCCGTCACCGTGGCACCGCATGAGCGGGGCGCCCTCGCCGGTGATCCAGTCACGGGCGATCTGGCGGACGGCGGGCGGGTTCGGCTCGTACTGGACGAAGCCTTCGTAGGCGACCATCGAGCCCACGCGCGCGAGAAGGTCGTTGCCGGTCTGCATGGCGACCTTCAGCATGTTCGCGCCGTGGTTCTCCATGCGGGCGGCTACCGGGGTCGGGGCGTAGCCCGCGAGTGGCTGGTTCATGACGGACTCCCTCAGACCTCGTACGGCTGGACGACGATGAAGTTGCCGGGGGCTCCCCGGAACTGCAGGTTGACGCTCTCCCCGCTGTGTCCGGGGTAGGCGTTGCGCCGCATCCTGACCTGGCTGGAGATGATCGCCTGCGCGGCCGCGGACCAGGCCACGACCGCATTGCAGTCGGCGAAGGTCGTGGGCGTCACAGGCAGCACGACGGGCGTGCCGTGCGTCTTGACGACGACGGTGCCGGTGCCCTGGAACTGCATGACGAACAGGGCACCGCCGGGGATGCCGTGTCCCTCGATGCGCCGCACCTCGTACTGCAGGCTCTCGTCGAACGCGAGCACGTTCTCCGCGGAGACGCAGATCGCGTCGCCCTGGAGCTCGATCGGGTGCAGGTGGGTGGCGTCCTCGGCGAGGAACACCTGGCCGCGGCCGGTGCAGCGCATCAGCTGCATCTCCTGGCCGGTGGCGTTGCCCACGATGCGGCCGGCGAACCCGGCGCCCTTGTAGCTGAACTCGACCTTGCCCTGGTAGAGCACCATGCTGCCCTGCCGGGCGAGCACGGGCTGGTCGCCCGTGGCGCCGAGGTCGACACGGACCAGCTTCTTGTTCTGGAGCGTCCAGCGCTGCCCCGTCGGGGCCTCGCGGAACTTCTCCAGCGCCGCGGCGACGCCGGGCGCGGCGGCCTGCTGCGGCACGCCCTGCGGTACGCCCTGGGGCGCGCCGTACGGAGAGGGCGCGGCCGGGGGCTGGCCGTAGCCGGGAGGCGCGGACGGCGTGTGCGGCTGCTGGCCGTAGCCGGGGGGCAGCGGGGCGCCGCCCTGCCCGGGGACCTGACCGAACGGGGCCTGCTGGCCGTACGGGTTCGGCGCGGACGGCGGGGCCACGGGGCCGGGCGGGGCCGGCGGCGTGTTCAGCGGCGC
>NZ_WWIA01000410.1 GCF_009870065.1 Streptomyces sp. SID5785
CGCGGGGACGCCCGCCGCGGTGTTCGACGCGGCCTGGACCCTGTTGCTCGCCAATCCGCTGTACACGGCGCTGCTCGGGGAGCGGCCGGACTGGCCGGGGCACGGGCGCAACGGCGTGTGGTGGACGTTCCTGGGTCCGCCGGGCCGGGTCCTGCTCTCCCCCGCCGAGCGCAGGGCTCTGGAGGAGGCGCTCGTCGGCGATCTGCGCACGACGGCGCAGCGGCATCCGCGCGATCCACGGCTGCGCGAACTGGTGGCCGAACTGCGCACGCGCAGCGCGCGGTTCGCCGATCTGTGGGACGGCGGCGCGGTGGGCCGGCACGAGGCGGCGCGCAAGACCGTCGATCATCCGCGGGTGGGGACGCTGACGCTCGACTGCGACGTCCTCACGGTCGAGGGCGCGGGGCTGCGCGTCATGCTGTACACGGCCGAGCCCGGCACGCCGGACGCGCGGCGGCTCGCCCAACTCGGCGAGAGCGTCGTACCGGAACTGGTGGCGACGGCTGCGGGCTGACCTCACGGAACAGCGGACTCCGAACGGTCAACTCACTGACGGATTCGATCACTTGGCGCATCCGGACGCTCGCTCAGGGTTCCCGATCGGGCGGGCGGCACGTAACCTTGGCACATGCCGCCTGTCCCTGCGCGTCCCGTGCGGTCCGCCGACGAGGTGAACGAGGAGATCCGCGGACTCTGGCTGCGCGCGGGCGGCAGACCGACCGCCGAGCAGCGCGCGGAGTACGCACTGCTCGTCGCCGAGTGGGCCCGGGCGGCCCGCGCCGAGGTCGGCGACGCGGCCTGATCCGGCCCGCGGGAGCCCCGCGCTCAGCGCCCTCCGGCCACCCGCAGCACCGTGCCGGTCGTGTACGCGGCGCTGGGCGACAGCAGCCAGGCGATCGCCGCCGCGACCTCGTCGGCCGTGCCCGGGCGGCGCAGCGGGATGCCCGGCGCCGACGCGGCGGCCCGGTCGGGGGCACCGCTCGCCGCGTGGATCTCCGTGTCGATGATGCCGGGCGCCACCGCGTTGACCCGGACGCCGAGCGGCCCGAGTTCCTTGGCGAGCCCCAGCGTGATGGTGTCGACGGCGGCCTTGGACGCGGCGTAGTGGACGTAGTCGCCGGGGCTGCCGAGGGTCGCCGCGGCCGACGACACGTTCACGACCGCGCCCTCGCCTGCGGCGCCCATGTCCCGGGCGGCGCGCCGGCAGCAGAGCAGCACCCCGAGGACGTTGACGTCGACGACGCGGCGCAGGTCGTCCGTGCCGGCGTCGGCGAGCGGGCCGATGGGCGTCGTGACACCCGCGTTGTTCACCAGGCCGGTGAGCGGGCCGAGTTCGTCCTGCGCGAGGTCGAACAGCCGCTCCACGTCGTCCTCGCGGGACGTGTCGGCCCGGCCGACGACACAGCGGGCGCCGGTGGCGCGGACGGCCTCGGCGGTGCGCTCCGCCGCATCCTTGTCGTTCACGTAGGACAGGGCGAGGTCGTGCCCGTCGTGGGCGAGGCGCAGCACGGTGGCGGCGCCGATGCCGCGGCTGCCGCCGGTCACGAGGGTACGGGGGCGGGGGCTGGTCAAGCGGACCTCCCGGTCGTTCTGTGCCCCCGGGCCTCATGAGCCGGGGACACGATGATCACGTCGCGCCGGGCGCACCGTACCAGCGCCAGGCGGTGCGCCGGGTACGACCGGGCAGGTCACCACGGCCGGTCGCCCACAGGAGCGTCGGCCAGGGCGGGGTGTCGTGCGGGACGTCGGGGAACAGCCGACGCAGCGAGCGGGCGCACAGCGCGGCGGGCGCGTCGAAGGGGACGCCCAGGCCGCGCGCCATGTCGTGGGCGTGCACGAGGGTCTCGACGACGCCCATCGCGGCGAAGCCCTCGGGGTCGCTGACACCGTGGACGTGATGGCTGCGTGCCTCGGGCGGCGTGGCCCGCACCACGGCGGCGAGCAGCCCGCCGCAGTCCTCCAGGACCTGGAACAGGGCCTCGGCGCCGGCCGCGCGGTCGGCGGTGACCACGTTCAGCGGCCCCTCGGGGCGGCGGCGGTCACCGCCGAAGCCGTCGCCGGGCTCGGTGCGCGGGTTGAGGGAGCCGATGCCCGCGGCGTAGAAGAAGAGGTCGTCCGCGAGGTGTTCGCCGGTCTCCCAGCAGGTCCAGGTCAGGGTGCCCGCGGGGGCGTCCCAGTCGGCCGCGGCGGCGGGGCGCAGTGCGGCCACGGTGAGCCGGACGGCCTCCGCGACGTCGTCGGCGGTGACCGGCCCCGGGAAGGGGGCGGACGGTGTCGTGTCCGGGTGAGCTGCCATGCGGCTCACCGTAGTTCACCGGGGAGGGCCGGGTGGTGCCGGACCGGAGCGCCGGGGCGCGGAGTGCGACGGCACGTCAGCCGGGACGCGCACGCCTCTTGGATCCGCGCACCGCACGCCCGAGACTGAGCCGATGACGCAGCGTGTGGAACTGGCGACCGTCCTCGACCGGCTCGCCGTCGACGAGGTGGTGACCGACTACGCGGTGGCCGTGGACGACGGCGACTGGGCGGCCTACCGCGCCCTGTTCGCGCCGGACGGCCGCGCCGACTACCGCTCGGCGGGCGGGGTGGAGGGCAGCGGGGACGAGATCGCGCGGTGGCTCGCGTCGACGATGGAGCTCTTCCCGATGCGCCAGCACCTGATCGTCAACCGCCGGGTGCGGTTCGGCCGTCTCGAGCGGGACGTGGGCGACGAGGCACAGGTGCAGGCGGACTACGTCAATCCGATGCGTTTCCCCGGCGACGGCACCGCGCCCGACTTCGTGTGCGGCGGCCGCTACACGTTCTCCCTCGTCAGGGCGGACGCCGGCTGGCGCGTGCACCGGGTCACGGTGCACGAGAAGTGGCGGCGCACCCCGCAGCGTGGACCGGGCGCGCCGGGCGGCTCGTGACGGGTGTCCGGACGCCCCCTGTCGTTGATCGCCGGGGGCGCGCACACTGAGGGGACCTGGCAGGTCTCGTACGAGCACGGGAGGCGCGCCCATGGAGCGGTGGCGGCAGCGGCTCGGAGGGTCCCCGTGGTGGCGGGGCGCGGCGGCGGCCGGGGCGGGCGCGCTGCCCGCGCTCGCGTTCCCCGCACCGTCGTGGTGGTGGTTCGCGTACGTCGCGCTAGTGCCGTGGATGCTGCTGGCCCGGTCGGCGCGGACCCCGGGCCGGGCCGCTCTGGACGGCTGGCTGGGCGGCCTCGGTTTCATGCTGGCGGTGCATCACTGGCTGCTGCCGAGCCTGCATGTCTTCACGGTGCTGATAGCGGCGCTGCTCGGTGCGCTGTGGGCGCCGTGGGGGATGCTGCTGCGCCGGCTGCTGCACGGGTCGCCCGCCCCCGGGCAGGCGGCGGCCGCGCTGGTCGCGGTGCCGTCGTGCTGGCTGATGGTCGAACTGGTCCGCTCCTGGCAGGGGTTGGGCGGGCCGTGGGGCCTGCTCGGGTCGAGCCAGTGGCAGGTGGTGCCCGCGCTGCGGCTCGCGTCGGTGGGCGGGGTCTGGCTGGTGAGCCTGCTCGTGGTGACGGTGAACACGGGGATCGTGGTACTGCTCGTGGCCCGGGAGGCACGGACGCCCGCGGTGGCCGGACTCGTCGCCACGGTCACCGTGACGGGCGCCGCGTGGGCCTGGGCGCCGCGCCCCGAGACGGACGGGACGACACGGATCGCGGTGGTCCAGCCCGGGATCGTGGACGGCGACGACAGCGGGCAGCGGCGCTTCGACCGCGAGGTGACGCTAACCCGGCAGCTGACCGGCCGGGACGTCGACCTGGTGGTGTGGGGCGAGAGCAGTGTCGGCTTCGACCTGGCGGCGCGCCCGGACCTGGCCGGGCGGATCGCGGCGCTGTCCCGCGAGGTCGGTGCGGACGTGCTGGTGAACGTGGACGCGCGACGGGCCTCCGCGGCCGGCGCCGAGGAAGGGGGCGGCTCGGCCGGCATCTACAAGAGCTCCGTGCTGATCGGCCCGGACGGGCCGACCGGCGCCCCGTACGCGAAGATGCGGCTCGTGCCGTTCGGCGAGTACGTCCCGGCGCGATCACTGCTCGGCTGGGCCACGTCGGTCGGCAAGGCCGCGGGCGAGGACCGGATGCGTGGGTCCCGGCAGGTCGTCATGGACGTACCTCGCGGGGACGGCGTGCTGCGGGTGGGGCCGCTGGTCTGCTTCGAGTCGGCCTTCCCCGACATGACACGGCACCTGACGCGGGACGGCGCGCGGATCCTCCTCGCCCAGTCGTCGACCTCGTCGTTCCAGCACAGCTGGGCGCCGCAGCAGCACGCGTCGCTCGCCGCGGTGCGGGCCGCGGAGACGGGCCGGCCGATGGTCCACGCGACCCTGACCGGGGTGTCCGCGGTGTACGGGCCCGACGGGTCCCGGGCGGGCGCGTGGCTCGGCACGTCGGCAAGTGCCGCCCGGGTCTACGAGGTGCCGACCGCGCACGGCACCACGCTGTACGTGCGGTTCGGCGACTGGCCGGTGCACGCGGCGGTCACCGTCCTCGCGGTGCTGGCGGCGGCCGAACTGCTGCGCCGCGCACGGCGGTCGGCGCCCGC
>NZ_WWIA01000411.1 GCF_009870065.1 Streptomyces sp. SID5785
GTGCCGTCGATGCCCTCCCAGTCGAACGTGTGGTGCGGCAGCTTGTTCGTCTCGTTCCAGGAGAGCTTCTGGGTCAGGAACCACTCCGCCCCGGCGAGCCGGGCCAGTTGGGGATACGCGGCCGTGTACCCGAAGGAGTCCGGCAGCCACACGCCCTTCTGCTCGATGCCGAACTCCTCGGCGAAGAAGCGCCGCCCGTACACCAGTTGGCGCGCCAGGGCCTCGCCGCCCGGAAGATTGCCGTCGGCCTCGACCCACATCCCGCCGACCGGCGCCCAGTTGCCGTCCGCGGCCGCCTTCTTCATCCGCGCGAAGACCTCGGGGTGCCGCTCGCGCATCCACGCGTACTGCTGGGCCGAGGAGCAGGCGAAGACCAGCTCGGGATACTCCTGGGCGAGCGTGGTCATGTTCGTGAAGGTGCGGGCGCACTTGCGGACCGTCTCGCGCACCGGCCACAGCCAGGCCGAGTCGATGTGCGCGTGTCCGACGGCGGAGAGTCTGTGCGCGGACGCGTGGGCCGGCCGGGCGAGCACGGCGGCCAGCCGGGCACGGGCCGCCGCCGCGGTGCCGGGCACGTCGGCCGGGTCGACGGCGTCGGCGGCGCGCCGCAGGGCGTGCAGGATCTCCATGCGGCGGCCGGTACCGAGCGGGAGTTCGTGCATCAGCTCGTCCAGGACCTCGATGTCGTGCACCAGGTGCCAGACGTCGTCCTCACGCACGGCGATCTCGGCCTGCTGGAGACGGTAGAGATGCCCGGCGCCGGCCGTCTCCCGCGAGCCGTAATGGGTGTTGACGCCTGCGCTGCCCGTGATCGGCGGGTTCGCCGCGAGCTCGATCAGGAGGTCGACGCGGTCCCCGCCGGTGGCGGACGGGGTGAGGAGCACGCTGCGGTTGTACGGGTGCAGGCCCTGGAGCGGCGCGCCGTGTGCGTCGTGCACCAGGCCTTCCGCCTGGCCGCCGGGCCCCTTGGTGAGGTCGAAGTCCAGGTCGAAGACGGCTTCGACGCGGCGCCCCGCCCAGTCGGCGGGGATCTCGGCGCGCGCTCGCATCCAGGTGGTGCACCAGGGCGCGCCCCACGTCGAGCCGATCCGGAAGGGCTCGTACAGGGCGCTCAGCGCGTCGGACACGGGGACGGGTTCGCCGTCCACGAACCAGGCGCTGAGGTCGAGCGGACGGGCGGCGCTGTAGAGGGCGGGGCGGACGACCCGGTCGAGCAGTCTGCGGATCCGGTCCTCGATGATCCGGCGGTCGTCATGCACGGGGCTGGTCCTTCCAGGGGTCGTGGGCGTCGGGATCGGGGGCGGGCAGACGGATGGTGTCCCGCGTGCCGTCCGCCCAGGTGACGTCGGCGGCGAGCGTGGTGCCTTCGGTGCGTGCGGTGACGCCGGGCAGGGTGGCGGGGTCGGCGGCGCCGAGATGGACGAGGGCGACGTGCAGGGTGCCGTGGGCCACGGGACCCGCGCTCTGCACGACCGGCGTCGCGGACAGCGGACCGAGGGCGTTGCTGTCGTGCCCGGGGACGACGCCGGTGCGGGGGAGCCCGCGCACCCCGGTGACGAGCGAGACCAGACCGTCGGATCCCGCGACCCGGGCACCGGAGCCGTCCGGCGGCAGCGTGTCGACCGCGAGCGCCCAGCCGCCGATCCGCAGGACGTGTCCGTCACCTCGATCGCCGTCGACGCGTACGGCCCTGACCTCGACGGAACCGCGCAGCGCCGAGCCGACGGTGATCCACGGCCCGAGCGTGTACGGGGCGTCGGGGCCGCCGAAGACGTCCCAGGTGGCGTCGGGGAGCCAGTGCGCGCGCGAGCGCGAGACGGCGGTCGCACCGTCGAGGGAGATCCGGGTGGCGGGGCGCCGGTGCGAGGCGCGCCCCTCCGCGTCCAGCAGCACGACCGCGTTGTCG
Organism: Streptomyces sp. SID5785; assembly: GCF_009870065.1. Taxonomy (GTDB): domain Bacteria; phylum Actinomycetota; class Actinomycetes; order Streptomycetales; family Streptomycetaceae; genus Streptomyces. The sequence goes on from NZ_WWIA01000411.1 coordinate 1,907, forward strand.
ACCGGATCCGCGTCGGCGCTGCCGCCGGGGACGGTCGGGTCACCGGGGGTCTCGGGCGCGGTGTGCGTCGAGTAGGCGAAGCGCGCGTACGACGGGTCGTCGGCGTGCGGGCGGCCCGGGTCGGCGTGGTCGCCGCCGTGGTTCACGACGCGGACGACGCCGTCGGCGGCGGTGGTGGAGACGAGCCAGCCGGGCGCCGTCAGCGCCCGTACGACGTCGGCCCGTTCGACGGCGAGCGGCGCCGCGGGCTCCGTCCACACCGGATGGTCCGGCGGCAGGGCGAGGCCGATGAATCCCTTGCTCGCCCAGTACGGGGACGCGGGCCCCGAGTAACTCTGCAGGATGCCGCGGAAGGGCCGGTGCCAGCCGAGCGTGAGCAGGCCCTGCGCGTCGACCGCCCCGTGCCCGTGGAAGTGGTCGTGCACGCGGGTGGCGAGCGCGCGCGTCTCGCCCGGCGCCAGCGGTGTCGCGTCGAACAGGGCGCCCGTCCACACGGAGGCGAGGGCCGCGTGCCGGTAGGTGAGCGAGCGTCCCTGGATCAGCGGGGAGCCGTTGGCCCCGACGAGGACCCGCTGGTCCTCGAGGAACCGACGGAGCCGGTCCCGGTAGCGGTCGAGGAGCCCGGCGGGCGCCGCGTCGCCGAGAATCCGGCAGAACCACAGGGGGTACAGGTGCATCGCCCACCCGTTGTAGTGGTCGAAGTTGCGGTGCCCGGCGCCGGTCAGGCCGTCGGAGTACCAGCCGTCGCCCGCGTACCACCCGTCGGTGAGGGCGATCGTCCGGTCGAGGTCCTGCTGCTGCCATGCGCCGCCTGCGGTGCGGGCGAAGGCCTCGGTGACGCCCTGGAACCAGATCCAGTTGTTCCCGGGCATCAGGGTGGCGACCATCGGCGCGAACCAGTCGAGGACCCGCTGCCGGACCGCTGGGTCCAGCCGGTCCCAGATCCACGGGCGGGTCTCGTGCAGGGCGAGCGCGATCGACGCGGCCTCCACCTTCGCCTGGTTGCACTCGGTGAAGGACGGCCAGCGGTCGGGATGCCGGGGGTCGGTGCCGGCGGCGAGACCGGCCGCGTACCAGCCCGCGAGGTCGTGCGGGTCCGCGCCCGCCGCCCCCGCCAGCCGGAACGCGGCCGCCAGGAACGTGCGGGCGAAGCCCTCGAGTCCGTCGCTGAGCACACCGTTGTGGCTCGGTGTGCCGGGCAGGTGGACCAGGCCGTGGCCCTCGGTCGCGTACGGACGGACGGCGAGCAGCAGGGCGTCGGCCGTGCGCTCCCAGTGGGCCCTGTCCTCGGCGGGTGTGCGGTGGTGCATCAGTGGCGGGTCTCCCATGCCTTCTCGAACTCGGCGCGGATCCGGTCGCCCGCCTCCTTGCGCCAGGTGCGCATGACGCCGTCCCACTCCTTGAGGGGGACACGGCCCTGCATGATGCCCTTGCGGGTGTCGTCCAGGGTCTTCTGCAGCAGCGCGGACTTCTGTGCGTTGGTGGGGGAGTAGAGGGTCTCGGTCGGGTTGCGGACGACGCGCTCGACGGCGTCCTTCTGGAAGGCGTACTGGGTCCGCACGATGTCGGGCTCGGCCGGGTAGTACAGCGTGAAGGGCGCGTCCGTGGCGAAGGTCGTCGGCAGCGTGACCTCGGAGGTGCCCTTCGGTGTCAGGATCGGGTCGGTGCCCTTGACGGTGTGGTCGGGGCCGCGGACGCCGTACTTGCGCAGCAGGTAGCTGTCCGTGCCGAAGGGCGCGGCGAGGGCGTTCATCGCGCGCAGGATCTGCTTGATCCGGGGCTTGGGCGCCTTCTTGATGATGAGGATGCCGTAGTAGGACTGGCCCGACCAGTACGTGCCCTTGCCGCCGTCCCAGGCGGGCGGCATCAGATAGCCGAGGTCGAAGCCCTTCGCGGTCGGGCCGTACGTCGTGTAGTAGTCGTTCCAGGCCGCGGCCCCGTCGGGGTTGATGACGAGGCGGCCGGTGCCGAACCACTCCTTGACCTTGCCGACGACGGTGTAGGCGTCCGGGTGCATGACACCGGCCCTGGTCATCCGCAGGACCGCATCCATGGCCTGCTTGGCCTCCTCGCTCTCCAGCCAGAAGGTGAACCGGCCGTTCTCCTCACGCCACTTGTTCGGTCCCCCGAGCATCTGCATCGTCGTGTCGAACGCGGTGATGGGGTCGCCCATCGCGTACTGGCTTCTCTTGTGGTCGGTGACGTCCTTGCACAGCTGGAAGAACTCCTTCCAGTTCTTCGGGTCCGGGTCGACGCCCCGCTCGGCCATCAGGTCGCGGCGGGTGAAGACCGGGCCCCCGGAGACCGGCCGCGGCATCGGGATCCCGTAGATGCCGCCGTTGAGGACGCAGGGCCCCCAGGACGCCGACGGGATGTTCGCGAGGTAGGGGTAGTCGCGGATGCTGTCGCCGGACAGGTGCGGGGTGAGGTCCTCGAAGAGAGCGTCGAGCATGCCCGGTGTCGCCGCGGCATTGTCCTTCGGCGGCAGCATCAGCATGGCGTCCGGCAGGTCGCCGCCGGCGAGCGTCACGGCGAACTTGTTGGGGTAGTCGCCGACCGGCGTGATCTCGAAGTTGAGGTCGCAGCCGACGTGCCGGTTGAGCGCCTGCCACATGGTGTTGCTCTGCACCGGCGGCGGCACGGGGTTGAAGATCAGCGTCATGATGTCGATGCCGGGGCCCTTCGCGGGCGGGCCGTCCGGGAAGGCCGTGACGGGCTCGGCGGGGTAGTGGTCGTAGCCGACCGAGACGCCGTCCGCCGTGGCGGGCATCGCCGTCTTCACGCCCTGGTAGGGGAGGTACGTGGGCAGCGGCGCGGCGGCGTTGGCGGCACGGGCCGAGACCGGCTCGTAGTCGCCGCATCCGGTCAGGGCGAGCCCGGCCGCGACTCCGGTGGCCGAGGCGAGAAAGCCGCGGCGGCTCATGGATGGCTTCATCACAGTTATCCCTTCACCGCTCCGACCATCACGCCCTTGTTCATGTGCCGCTGAAGGAAGGGGTAGACGATCACGATGGGCACGATCGAGAGGACGAGGATGGCCGCCTGCAGCGACTGTGCGGGGGGCAGGGGCACGCCGGCCGCGACATCGACCTGACCGCCGCTGAGGGCCGCGTTGTTGACGACGTAGGTGCGCAGCACCATCTGCATCGGCCACTTGGCGGCGTCGTAGATGTAGAGCAGCGCGTTGAAGAAGGCGTTCCAGTACGTCACGGCGTAGAACAGGCCGATGACGGCGACCGACGCCTTGGACAGGGGGAGCACGATCCGGGTGAGGATCGACAGTTCGGAGGCGCCGTCGATGCGGGCCGAGTCGATGAGCTCCCGGGGGATGCCCATGAAGAAGGAGCGCAGCACGATCACGTTGAACGCGTTGATCATGGTCGGCAGGATCAGCGACCAGTAACTGTTGATCATGCCCAGCTGCTTGACCATCAGGTAGCTCGGGATGACGCCCGGCACGAACAGCATCGACATCAGCAGCAGGATCAGGACGGGCTTGTGCCCGAAGGACCCGGGACGGCTGAGCCCGTACGCCAGCGAGATGGAGCTGAGCAGCGACAGGGCCGTGCCGACGACGGTGACGCCGACACTGACGAGCATGGCCTTGGAGACCAGCCCGCCGGAGAGCAG
>NZ_WWIA01000412.1 GCF_009870065.1 Streptomyces sp. SID5785
CGGGCGACCGGGCCCGCGCCGGCGACGGCGTCCCTGAGGCGGTCCTCCAGTGCGTCGAGGTGCGCGGCCAGCGCGCCGGGCACCGCGGGGGCGGGCGCGTCGACGACGCGGACCTCGTACCCGTCCGCGGCGAGCCGTCTGCCGAAGCGGCCGTACGTGGCACGGCTCTGGCCCCGGCCGGGTACGACGACGAGGGTGCCGCGCGGGGTGACGCCCGCGGGCACGGGGTGGTCGGTGCGCGGGTGACGGCCGGTCATGCGGGGGCTCCTGCGGGGTGCGGGGTCGTGGTGTGCCGGTTGGCGGGGACGGGGAGACCGAGGTGGCCGCGCAGGGTGGTGGACTCGTAGGCGGTGCGGAAGAGTCCGCGCTGCTGGAGGATCGGCACGACGCCGTCGACGAAGAGGGCGAGCTCCTCCTCGGTGCGGAAGGCGAGGTTGATGCCGTCGAAGGTGCCGGCGTCGAACCACTCCTCGATGCGGTCGGCGACGGTCCGGGGCGCTCCGACGAACGGTGAGCGGCGGAACTCGGCGAGGGACTGGGCGACCTGGCGCAGCGTCAGGCGCTCGGTACGGGCCCGCTCGATGATCTTCGCGGCGCCCGTCCTGCCGCCCTTCTCCGCGAGGTGGGCGACGTCGGGGAACGGGGCGTCGAGGTCGTGCACGCTGAAGTCGTACGCGCCGAACGAGCGGCCGAGCAGCGCGAGATGGCGGTCGAAGTCGTTGTCCTCCTCGAAGATCTCGCGCTCACGTCGCCGGGCCGCCTCGTCGGTGGGCGCCACGACGGGTCCGCCGTGGACGAAGACCTTGATGTGCTCGGGGTCGCGGCCGTACGCGGCGGTGCGGCGCTTGATGTCGCTGTAGTACTCGCGGGCCTGCTGGAGGGTTCCGGCCGGCGCGTAGATCCCCTCGGCGACCCGCGCCGCAAGGTCGCGGCCCTCCTCGGAGACACCGGCCTGGAAGATGACGGGCTGGCCCTGGGGCGAGCGCGAGAGGTTGAGCGGCCCGGCGACCTTGAAGTGCTCTCCCTCGTGGTCGAGCGCGTGCAGTTTGGCGGGGTCGAGGAACACGTTGCGAGCCACGTCGGCGGGGAAGGCGTCGTCCTCGTAGGAGTCCCACAGTCCGCGGGCGACCTGCACGGACTCCAGGGCCCTCGCGTAGCGCGTCGCGTAGTCCAGGTGCTCGTCGAGCCCGTAGTTCCGGGAGGTCCCGGTGTCGAAGCTGGTGACGACGTTCCAGCCGGCCCGGCCGCCGCTGATGTGGTCGAGGGACGCGAAGCGGCGGGCGAGGTTGAAGGGGGAGTTGTACGTCGAGCTGGCGGTGCCGACCAGGCCGAGGTGCCGGGTGTGGGTGGCGACCGCGGAGAGCAGGGTGAGCGGTTCGAGCCGGTTGAGGTAGTGGGAGGGGTAGGTCGCGTTGATGAACTGGCTGTCGACGATGAACAGGGCGTCGAACAGGGCGTGTTCGGCGGTCTGGGCCAGCCGGATGTAGTAGTGGATGTCGATGCTGGAGTCGGGCGCGACGCGCGGGTCCTTCCACAGGCCGTGCTGGCCGGGGCCGCCGACGCCGTAGGGATGCAGGGCGAGGTGGATCTTCTTGCGGGGCATGGGTGTTCCTGTCTTCGCGGGGACGGGGCGGTGGGTGTGCGGGGCCGGGTCAGGCGGGCAGGAGGGCGCGCAGCCTGCGGCGTTCCTCCCGGTCGGCGGGCGCGCCGTCGAGGGTGGGCGCGGAGCTGAGCAGGAGCCGGGTGTACGGGTGCCGGGGTGCGGTGACGACGGTGCGGGCCGGTCCGCTCTCGACGAGCTCGCCGCGGTGCAGAACGGCGATGCGGTCGGCGACGCCCGCGACGGAGCCGAGGTCGTGGGAGATGAACAGGAGGGCCACTCCGGTGGCGCGCAGGTCGCCCAGGATCTCGAGGATCTGGACGCGGTGGGCGGAGTCGAGGGCGCTGACGGGCTCGTCGAGGATGACGACGCGGGGTTCGGTGACCAGGGCCCGTGCGACGGCCACGCGCTGGCGCTGGCCGCCGGAGAGTTCGCCGGGCAGCCGGTCGAGCAGGTCCGCGGTGAGCCGGACCCGGTCGAGGTGGGCCCGTACGGTCCGGGCCGCTCGCTCGCGCGGGACGCCCTGCACGAACAGCGGTTCGCTCAGGGACTCCTCGACGGTGAGGTCCGGGTCGAGGCTGCGCAGCGGGTCCTGGAAGACGTACTGGAGGACGCCGCGTCGGCGCAGTGCCCGCAGTCGGCGGCGGTGCCGGGCGGTGACATCCTCGCCGTCGACGACGATCGACCCGCCGCTCGCGGGGACGAGGCCCAGGACGGCGCGGGCCAGTGTGGACTTGCCGGAGCCGGTCTCGCCGATGAGGCCGACGGTCTCGCCCGGCGCGACGTCCAGGCTGACGCCGTGCAGCGCCTGCCGCCGTCGGCGCCGGGGGCCGTAGTGCACGTCCAGGTCGCTGATGCGCAGCACGGGTGGCGTGGTGCTCATGCGTCCTCCTTCGCGGTACGGAACCGCTCCAGGCCGTAGCGCTCGTGCTCGGCCACGAGCAGCCGGGTGTAGTCGTGTCGGGGAGCGTGCAGGACCTCGTGGGTCGGGCCCTGTTCGACGACCTCGCCCTGGCGCAGGACGAGGACCTCGTCGCAGGTCTGGGCGACGACGGCGAGGTCGTGGGAGACGACGACGAGGGCGAGTCCGGTGCGTTCGCGCAGGTCCGCGAGGAGGTCGAGGATCTCGGCCTGCACGGTGACGTCGAGGGCGGTGGTGGCCTCGTCGGCGATGAGAACGCGTGGTTCCGCGGCGACGGCGGTGGCGATCAGGACGCGCTGGAGCATGCCGCCGGAGAGCTCGTGCGGATACTGCCCGGCGACGAGCGCGGGTTCGCGCAGCCGGACGGTGTCCAGGAGTTCACGGGCGCGGTCCCGGGCCGCGCGCCGGCCGAGACCCTTCTTGACGCGGAGCACCTCGGCGAGCTGGGCGCCGACGCGGATCGACGGGTTGAGGTAGGAGGCGGGGTCCTGGAAGACGGCGCCGATGGTGCTGCCGCGCAGGGCGGTCCAGGACGCGGGGGTGAGGCCGGCGGTGTCGGTGCCGTCGATCTCGACGGAACCGGCGGAGACCTCGAAGTGCGGGGGCAGGATGCCGAGGACGGCACGGCAGGTGAGGGTCTTGCCGCTGCCGGACTCGCCGACGATGCCGACGCTGCGGCCGGGGGTGAGCCCGAAGCCGACGCCGCGGACGATCTCCCGGCCGGTCGAGCGGTCGGTGATGTGCACGTCGCGGACGGACAGGACGGGCGGTGCGGCCGGTGCGGGGACGGGTACGGGACGGGTGTCGGGGGCGGTGGTCGGGGATGTCATCGGGCTCCTCCGGCGGAGACGGGGCGGGCCTCGCCGGTCCGGCGGTCGCGGGCCCTGTGCCGGTCGACGAGCGTGCGGCCGGCCTCGCCGGAGACGTCGCGGACGGCGTCGGCGAGCAGGTTGCAGGCCCAGACGGTGATCATGATCAGGAGGGCGGGGGCCACGGGCGCCCAGGGCTGGTGGGCCAGGTAGCCGAGGTCGGAGGCGAGGAGTCCGCCCCAGGTGGGTGCGGGCGGCTGGACGCCGATGCCGAGGAACGTGAGCGAGGAGACGATCACGAAGCCGGTCCCGACGGTCTGGGCGAGGGCGACGGCGATCGGCGGCAACACCTTGGTCCACACGTGCCGGCGCACGATCCGGCCGAGGGAGGCGCCGGAGACGACGGCCGCCTCGACGTACGGCGAGCGGGCGACGGTCAGGGTCGCCGCGCGGGCCACCCGGTAGAACAGCGGCGAGACCAGCACGCCGGTGACGAGCATCGCCTGGGTGATGCCGTTGCCGAGCAGGGCGATGACGGCCACGGCGAACAGCAGGAAGGGCAGCGCGACGAGCGTGTCGGTGAGCCGCAGGGTGACCCATTCGAAGGCGCGGCCGAGGTGGACGGAGAGGATGCCGGGGACGGCGCCCACCACGAGGGCGGTCAGGGCGACCTCGAGCGAGCCGAGGACGCTGACGCGGGAGCCGTCGAGGAGCCGGCTGAACGTGTCGCGGCCGAGGTAGTCGGTGCCCAGCCAGTGGCCGGCGGAGGGCCCGGCGAGGGTGTGCGCGCTGGTGGCGAGCGGATCGTGCGGGGCGAGCAGCGGGCCGAGGACCGCCAGCAGGGCGATCACGGCGAGGACGGCGGCGGCGATCCGTCCGGAGGTGAGGGCGAGCACGCGGCGCACCATGGTCAGACTCCTCTCCGGGACGCGGGGGTGACGCGGGCCAGGACCAGGTTGACGAGCAGGTTGAAGGTGACGACGAGGACGATCGAGACGACGAGGACGCCCTGGACGGCGGGGACGTCACCGGCCTGGGCGGCGTCGTTGGCGAAGCGGCCGAAGCCCTGGAGGCCGAAGATCCACTCGGTGACGACGGAGGCGCCGACGAGCGCGGGGAACTTGAGCCCGAGGGTGGCGAGCGCCGGTCCGAGTGCGTTGCGCAGCACGTGGCCGAAGAAGACGCGGCGCGGCGAGAGTCCGCGGACGACGGCGCCGGTCACGTAGTTCTCCGCGTACGCGGAGACGAGGCCGGTGCGCAACTGCCGGGCGACGTCGGCGACGACGTCGAGGCTGAGCGCGAGGGCGGGGAGCGTGAGGTGGGCGAGCCAGGGGCCGACGCCCTGCGCCGCGGGGACGTAGCCGGCCGAGGGGAACCAGTGGAGCCCA
>NZ_WWIA01000413.1 GCF_009870065.1 Streptomyces sp. SID5785
CGATGCCGTCGCCCTGGCGGCGCCCCGCGCGGGTCGCGCCCGGCCGGCCCGCGTCGTCGCCGGGCAACGGCCTCCTGGTGTGCGAACTCCCGGTGCCGCGCCGCCCCGCGGGCGCTCCGTACACCGTGAACGACCAGCTGATGGCCGCCACCGCCCGCACACTCGTCGACTGGAACACGGCGCGCGGCGCCCACGATCCGCGCCGCCCGCTGCGCATCACCATGCCGGTCGACGACCGCCCCCGCGATCTGACGATGCCGATCGGGAACGGCACCCGGCTCGTCGAAGTGCCCTTCACACCGGCCGAGTTGGCCCGGCGGACCGACGAACTGCTCCGGATCGTCGCCGCCCGGACCGCCGCCCTCAAGTCCCTGCCCCGCCCCCAGCTCGGCCGCGGTGCCTCGCTGCTGACCGCCCCCTGGGCCCCGGTCGGGTGGCGGGCCGCCGCCACCCGGGGTCTGCGCCGGGCCGCGGCGCCCTGGACCTCGACGACGCTGCTGAGCAACATCGGCCGGGTCCCGTACCCGCTGGACTTCGGCGCGGGCGTGCGGGCGCACGCCGTCTGGTTCTCGGCGCCCGCCCGCACCCCGCGCGGCCTGACCCTCACCACGGCGTCCACCGCCGGGCGGCTGCACCTGGCCCTGCGCTGGTCGCGCACCCTGCTCGGCCCCGGTGACGGGGCCCGGCTGCGCGACCTGTTCGAGGAGCATCTGCGCGCGACCCACGAGGAGGCACGATGACCGCACCCCTCACCCCGGCCGCGGAGCCCCGGCCCCGCACCCCCGGCCTGCGCGACTTCTACGAGAACCCGGAGGTCCCGGTCGCCTCCGGCACCCCGCGCACCCTCCGCCAGAGCCGGATCCTCGCCCGTGCCCTGGCCGGCACCCCGGGCGCGACCGTCCTGGACGTGGGCTGCGGCGACGGCTCGGCCGCGGCGACGGCGGCACGGCTGCTGCCCGGCCACCGGCTGGTCGGCGTCGACTGGTCGCAGGACGCGCTGCACCGGGCGGCGGCACGCATGCCGTACGTCGTGCGGGGCGAACTATCGGGCTCCGGGCTGCCGTTCGCCGACGGGGCCGCCGACGCCGTGCTGTTCTCCGAGGTGGTCGAGCACCTCGTGGACCCCGACGCCGCGCTGGACGAGATCCGCCGGGTGCTGCGGCCGGGCGGCCATCTCATGCTGTCGACGCCGAACCTGGCCGCCTGGTACAACCGCGGGCTGCTGCTCGCCGGGGTCCAGCCGGTGTTCTCCGAGGTGAGCCTGCGCGGGGTGCACGGCCGGCCCGGCCGGGAGGTCGTCGGGCACCTGCGGCTGTACACGGCGCGCGCCCTGCGCTCGTTCGTGGCCGCCGCCGGGTTCGAGGTGCGGGGAGTGACGGGCGCACCGTTCCACGGGGTGCCCGGCCCGCTGCGCCCGCTCGACCGGCTCGCCTGCGCGGCCCCGTCCCTCGCCTCGATCCTGCTGCTGCACGCCCGCAAGAGGTGAGCGGCGGTGCCCGCCGTGGTGTGGGGCGTGGCGGCAGCGCTCCTCGCGAACACCCTGTACAGCGTGGGCTTCGTGCTCGAGAAGCGGGCCCTGGGCCGACTGCCCCCGATCAGTGTCCGGCGCCCCGGACGGCTGCTCCGGCACGTGGTGGGCAGCCCGCTGTGGCTGGCCGGTTCGCTGGCGCTCGCCGCCGGGTTCGGGGCGCAGCTCGCCGTGTACCGGACCCTGCCGATCGCCGCCGCGCAGGGCATCTTCGTCTCCGGTCTCGTGCTGCTGCTCCTGCTGTCCGCCCGTCTGCTCGGCGAGCGCACCTCCGGCCGCGAGCGGTACGCGATCGGGGCGATCCTCGCCGCGCTCGTCATGGTCGTGCTCTCGCTGCGCGACTCCGGCGGGGATCCGGACGCGGTGGGCACGGGCGCCCCCGCGCCGCTCATCCTCACCGTGTGCGTGCCCTCGCTCGCCGCCGGTCTGTACGTGTACGCGGGCGCCGAGCGGCGGGCCCGCCGCCGGCACCGGCTGCCCACGGCCGGCGTCGAGTACGGGGTCGCCGTCGGCCTGCTGTACGGGGTGAGTTCGCTGGCCGTGAAGGGCGTGTCGGGGCTGCTGTGGGACGTGCCCCGGATGCTCGCCTCCCCGTACCCGTATCTGCTGCTGTGCACCGGCGCCTGCGGGCTCGTCATGTCGCAGGCGGCGCTGCAACGCTGCCGCGCCTCGCTGATCGTGCCCGTGTGCACGACGGTGACCTGCCTGTTCACCGTCGTGCTCGGCACGCTCGCGTTCGGCGAGTCGCTGCCGTCCGAGCCGCTGCGGCTCGCGCTGCGTGTGGCGGGCACCGCGCTCGCCGTCGCCGTACTGCTGCTCATGCCGAAGCACGACACCGCGCCCGCGCCACCCCCTGTCACGTCCCCCGAGGAGCTGCTGCCCCATGAAGCCTGACGATCCGCTGCTCGCCCTGCTGGCCTGCCCGCTCGACAAGGGTCCGCTGCGGCTCCTGCCGGACGGCGACGCGCTCTACAACCCGCGCCTGCACCGCCGTTATCCGATCGTCGACGGGGTGCCGCAGCTGCTGCCCTCCTCCGGCGAGCAGCTCGCGGAGGACGCGCACGAACGGCTCCTGAAACAGCTCGGAGGCGGTGTGACGTGACCACGCTCGCCGCACATCTCGCCCCCTGGCTGCCCGCCCGTCTCACCGCGGCGGCGGCCCGCGCCCTGTACCCGCGCTTCGAGCCGGAGCTGGCCCGCCTCGCGGACCTCGTGCCGGGCGGCGGACCCCGCGCCACCGCGGTCGACGTCGGCGGCTGGTACGGGCCCTGGACGCACCGGCTCGCCGCGCGCGCCCGGCACGTGGTCACCCTGGAGCCCGTGCCGCACCTGGCCCGTACCCTCGCCGCGGGCGCCCCCGCGAACGTCCGCGTGGTGCGGGCGGCGGCCAGCGACCGCCCGGGCGCGGCCCCGCTGTGGCAGCCGCCGCACGACAGGCGCGGGGACCGCGGGGTGTCGTCGCTGGTCCGGCGCGACGGTCTGCACGCCGCGACCGGCCGGCCGGTGACCTGCGTGACCCTGGACGAACTGGGCGTGGTGGACGTCGACTTCGTGAAGATCGACGTCGACGGGGCGGAGCTCGCGGTGCTGCGCGGCGCCGAGGCGCTGCTCGCGCGCGACCGCCCGGCCCTGTTCGTCGAGCTGGAGACCCGCATCCAGCCGATCGGCCCGGTCGTCCGGCATCTGCGCGCCCGGGGCTACGAGGGCTGGGTGCTGCCCGGCGCCGACTGGCTGCCGCTGCCCGCGTTCGACCTGGCGGCGCACCAGCGTGCCACCGCGCACATCGCCCAGCAGGGGCTGCTGCGCCGGGCCCTCACGCCGTCCGGGCGCCGCCCGCGCTATGTGAACTCCGTGCTGTTCCTGCCGGACGGGGCGGCGCCCGGCGGCGTGGGCCACCATGAGAGGCATGGCACCCGCACGACGCACCCCGCCCGCCGGTCCGGCTGAGCCCTTCGGCCCGCTCCAGTTCCAGCTCGTCCTGCTGCGCCGCATGGCGGACCACAACCCCGGGCTCGTCGAGACGGCCCGCGCCGACCTCGGCGTCACGGTGGCCGAGATGCGCGAGGCCAACCGGCGCTGGCAGGCGATGCTGCACGCCCCCCGCTCCCGCGCGGCGCTGTCCCGCTACCGCTCCGTGCTCGGCACCCCCGAGCAGGAACTCACCCGCCCGCTCGGCGACCTGAGCTGCACCGCGCTGCTCTGGCCCGTGCCGCTCTGGCCCGACCTGCGCTTCGAGGTGCTGCTCGCGCCGACGGGCGCGGTGTGGAACGCATGGCTGGTCCGCGCCCCGGGCGCCCCCGGGCCCGCGCTGCGCACCCTGGCCGATCTCGCCCCCTGGTCCTGCACGGTCGACGAGGCGGCCCGCGCCTTCGCGCCGGCCCGCCCGCTGGAGGGCTCCGCGCCCACCCGCTGGGGCCTGGAGTGCTCCGTGCCGGCCGAAGAAGACACGGCGGGCGCTGCGGGCGCTGCGGCCACAGCGGGCACGGACGGGACACCGCGGCGCGTCCGCGCCGAGTTCACCTGGGGGCTGCTCCAGCGCTGGACCGAGGTGTGACAGCGGTCCCGCGTGCCCGGGCAGGCCACGCTATCCGGCGGCCTGCGCGATCGCCTCGGCGACGGTGGGCGCGGAGTCCGGGTGCACGGTGCCGAGGAACAGGTTCGGCTCGACGAGCTCCAGCTCCATGACGCACGGCTGCCCGTCGGCCCCGTCGACGAGGTCCACGCGCGCGTAGAGAAGCTGCTCGGGTCCGCCCGGGACGGCGGCCAGGGCCCGCGCGGCGACGGCGAACTCGGCCTCGGTCGGCTGCCAGGGCCCGACGCTCGGGTGCGCGACCTTGCGCGCGTCGAAGGCGACCCCGGCGGCGAGCACCGCGCCCTTGCGGATCGCGTGCAGGAACCGTCCGCCGTAGAACAGCACGGCACGCTCGCCGGTGACGTCGATCCCCTCGACGTACGGCTGGACCATCGCGGTCAGTCCTTCGTCGTGCATCCGCGCCACGTGCCGCAGCGCGACGTCCCGCTCCTGCGGCGTGTAGCGGGCCGCGTAGCGCGAGCCCGCGCCGGCGGTCGGCTTGACCACGAAGGGGCGGTCCGCGGGCAGTTCGGGGGCGGTGCCCGGCGGGACGTACGTGGTGGGCACGGTCGGCACCCCGGCGGCGGCCAGTTCGCCGAGGTAGCGCTTGTCGGTGCTCCAGCGCAGCACGCCGACCGGGTTGGCCAGCCGGGTCACCGCGGCGCACCGCTCGGCCCAGGCCAGGAACTCGGCACGCCGCCAGCTGTAGTCCCAGGTCGAGCGGACGACGACCAGGTCGTAGCCGGCCCAGTCCACGTCCGGGTCGTCCCACACGACGGCCTCGGCCTCGGCGCCGGCCCCCGCCAGCGCGTCGAGCAGCAGGGGCAGGTCCCGGTCCTCGGGTCCGCCCTCCTCGCCCGCCCGGTACGTGACCAGTGCTGTCCGCGCCATCGCCCGCTCCTCACCCTCTGCGCCAAGATCCGCACCCATCCTGAACGGCCGGGGCCGCGCCGCGCAAAAGTGTCCACGCCCGCGCCCCCGGGGGCCCGTCGGGGCTGCCGGGGTCGATCGGTGCTCGACGGGCACCGCCTACGCTCGGACCGGTCCGCCGCCCGCCCCGCACCCGCCAGGAGCGCCCGTGCCCCCTTCTCCCGACCCCGACGACCTGCGGGGCGCGGCCCGCCCGGACCTCGTCTGCGACCCCGGCTCCTTCCGGCCGCTGCCCGAGCCGGAGCCGCCGCGGGACCCGAACCCGCTGGACTGGCCCGACTACGCGCGCACGAAGGCGCGGGCCACGGCACGCAGCGGGGCGAGCGAGTCCGTGGTGACCGGCACCGCGACGGTCGGCGGTGTCCCCGCGGTCGTGCTGGCCTTCGCGTTCGGGCATCTCGGCGGTTCGCTGGGCCGGGCGACCGGCGACCGGATCGAGGCGGCGCACACGCACGCCCGCGCCCACGGTCTGCCCGTGGTCGCGCTGGTCGCGACGGGCGGCAGCCGGATGCAGGAGGGCATGCTCGCGCTGGTCCAACTCCAGCGCGCGGCACGGCAGTCGGCGCTCACCCGGGCGGCCGGGCTGCCGCAGCTCGCGGTGGCCTGCGACCCGACGACCGGCGGCGGCTGGGCCACGCTCGGCGCGGGCGCGGACGTCACGCTCGCGCTGCCCGGTGCGCAGATCGGCTTA
>NZ_WWIA01000414.1 GCF_009870065.1 Streptomyces sp. SID5785
TGGTCGTCAGGACCCGGCCCGACGGAGAGCCGGCCCTGGTCGCGTACAAGGGCAAGCTGATCGTCCGCGTCACGAACACCGAGTCCGGCGCCTCCTACGACGCGGACGTCGGCGGTTCCGCGCTGGTCGAGATGCACGCCGACGGCTCGCAGCGCTGGTGGGCCACGGGTCCGATCCTGCTCGGTGTGCCCGAGGGCCAGGGCAACCTGCCGCGCGGCGAGTACGTCATCGACGGTACGTACACCCTGACCATCTCGGCGACGGGCTACCGGACGGTGACCTGGGCGCACGGCTCGGCGGACGACGTCTGCGAGCGCCTGGACTGAGGGCGCGCCGCCCGGCCCCGGAGCGGCGCTGTGGTGGACATGTGGGCGGTCGGCGAGCGCGAACGGTCCGCCACCGCGCGGGTCTCACGGCATCTGAGGCACCCGGAAGCGGCGCCGGTACTCCGTCGGCGTCGTGTTCAGGCGCCGTCGGAACGCCCGGACCAGGGTGTCCGTCGTGCCGAAGCCGCACACCGACGCGATACGCTCCAACGTCGCGTCGGAGGACTCCAGTTCGTGCCGCGCCTTCTCGACCCGCACCGATTCCACGTACGCGTACGGCGTCATGCCCAGCTCGTTCTTGAACAACCGGGTCAGATGCCGGTCGCTGACATGCGCGAACTCCGCGAGCTCCACGACGGTCAGCGGTTCGGTGATGTGCCGCAGGATGTGGTGGCGCAGGTCCTCGATGCGCCGGGTCGTCGAGACCTGTTCCAGCGGAACGCTGAACTGGCTCTGCCCGCTGGGGCGTTTGAGGTACATCACCAGCTGCCGGGCCACCCGGAGCGCGATCGCCTCGCCGAGATCCTCCGCGATCAGCGCGAGCGACAGGTCGAGGCAGGCACTGATGCCGGCGCCGGTCCACACATCACCCTCGCGGATGAAGATGGGGTCGGCGTCGACCTCGATCTCGGGGTGATCGGCGGCCAGTTGCTGCGCCGTCGACCAGTGTGTGGTGGCCCGCTTGCCGTCCAACAGCCCGGCGGCGGCCAGCAGATGGGCGCCGACGCACACCGACGTGACCCGGTGGGTGCGCGCCGCGAGTGCCTTCACCCAGGCGACCAGATCGGGATCGACCAGTGGATGCACCCGTCCGTCGGGCGCGATCTCCACCGCGCCCGGCACGATGAGCGTGTCGATGGCGCGCTCGGCGGCCTCGGCGAAGGTGATGTCGGGCAGGACGCGCACCCCCGCACCGGTCCTGACGGGGCCCATCGACTCGGCGGCGAGCACCACCTGGTACCCGGCCGCGTCCGGGCTCTCCCGGCGGGCCAGCGCGAACACCTCCGGTGGCCCGGTCACGTCGAGCAGGTCCACGCCCTCGAAGAGCACGATCACGACGAGACGTCCGGCGGTGTCCGTCACGCTTCCTCCCGTTCCCTGTAGCGGCCTCCGACGGCGGGACGAGCCGGCCGCCTTCGGTGTCGGTATCTGCATGTTAGACGTCATTGTTGACATCACAGCAGACGCATAGCGTGGTGGACACAGCCCCCGGGGACGACCGAACCGGGATGTTCCGGCTGTGCTCCTCCCATGTGACACGAAGGCGGTACCCGCATGTCCAGGACCACGCTGCGCGAGCTCAACGGCTTCGACCAGGCTCCCGCGAAGCTGGCCGACGCGACACTGATCCTGATCGACTTCCAGAACACCTACACCCGGGGTGTGATGGAGCTCGACGGCTGGGAGCAGTCCCTCGACGCCGCCGCGCAGCTCCTGGCCCGGGCCCGGGCGGCCGGTACCGAGGTGGTCCACGTCATCAACGACGGTGGCGAGGGCACCCCTTACGACATCCGCGCCGAGATCGGCCGGATCCATGCGAAGGTCGCCCCGGTCGACGGCGAGCCGGTCGTCGTCAAGCAGGTCCCGAACGCCTTCGTCGGCACCGACCTCGCCGCACACCTCACGGAGGGCCAGGACGTCGTCATCGCGGGCTGGATGACACACATGTGCGTCGCGTTCACCGCGCAGGGCGCCTTCCTCAACGGCAACCGCCCGACCGTCGTCGCCGACGCCACCGCCACGCGCCCGCTGCCCGTCAACGGCACCGAGGTGCCGGCCGAACACGTGCACCGGGGCGCCCTCGCCACCGTCGCCGACCTGTACGGGGTCGTCGTCGAGACCCAGAAGGAGATCGTCTGATGAAGCCGCTGCGTACCACCCTCGCCCTGATGACGACCGCGCTGCTCGCGGTCGGCGTGACCGGGTGCGGCGGCAGCTCGGAGGCCGCCACGCGCACCACCGACAAGAAGCCGTCGCCGAGCGCCGAGCAGAACTACGCGAAGGACACGACCACCCTGCGCGGGCTGATGAAGCTGGACGAGACGCCGGCGAAGCTGTCGAACGCGACGCTGGTCCTCGTCGACTACCAGAACGTCTACAGCGACGGCACGATGGAACTCACCGGCTGGCGCGACGCGGTGAAGAACACCAAGGCGCTCCTGGAGCGGGCCCGCAAGGCGAACACGCCGGTCGTCCACATCGTGGAGAAGGGGTACGACCTCACGTCGAAGGCCGGACAGATCATTCCGGACCTCAAGCCCGCCAAGGGCGAGGCCGTCGTGGAGAAGGCGGTCCCCAACGGCTTCCACGACACGAACCTCGACGCGGAGCTCAAGAAGACCGGCCGCAAGAACGTCATCATCGCCGGCTTCATGACACACATGTGCACCCTGTTCACCGCCGAGGGCGCCGTGTACGCGGGCTACAACCCGACCGTGGTCGGCGACGCCTCGGCGACCCGCCCGCTCCCGGTCGAGGGCAACCCGCAGGGGGTCCCCGCCCAGCAGGTCCACGACGCGGCGCTCGCCACGATCCAGGACCGGTTCGGCGTCGTGGTCCCGCACGCCCGCGACATCAAGTAGCGCGTCGGCGGCGGTGGGGCGGGAATCCGGATTCCCG
>NZ_WWIA01000415.1 GCF_009870065.1 Streptomyces sp. SID5785
CGTCGGGGCCCGTGATGGCGGCGGCGGACACCGCGGCGGTGGTCATCCACGGGCGCGGCGGACACGGGTCCCGGCCGGAGTCCACCGTCGACCCGGTCCTGATCGCGGCCCACGTGGTGACCCGGCTCCAGAGCATCGTCGCCCGCGAGGTCCCGCCCGCCGAGACGGCCGTCGTCACGGTGGGCCGCCTGCAGGCCGGTTCCAAGGACAACATCATCCCGGACACGGCGGAACTCGGGATCAACGTCCGCAGCTACTCCCCGGACGTGCGCGCCCTCGTCAAGAAGGCCGTCGAGCGCATCGTGCGCGCCGAGTGCGCGGCCGGCGCCACGCCCGAACCGCCGGTGATCGAGTGGACGCACAGCGCTCCGCTCCTGGTCAGCGACCCGGAGTCGACGGCGAGGACGGTGGCGGCGTTCGCCGGGGAGTTCGGCGAGCAGCGGCTGTTCCCGATGCCCCTCGTCGCGGCGAGCGAGGACGTCGGCGTCTTCGGCGAGGCGGCCGGGGTGCCGACGGTCTTCTGGTTCTGGGGCGGGCTGGAGACGGAGCCCACCCTGAACGCCATCCTCTCCGGCCGACTGGACTCCCTGCCCGGCAACCACTCGCCCCACTTCGCTCCCGTCGTGGAGCCCACCCTGACGACGGGCGTGCAGGCGCTGGTCGTGGCCGCCCGGACCTGGCTGGGCGGCACGACGGACGCGTGACCGTGCGGGCGGCCCGGCCCGGCCGGTCCTGTCGGTCGGTCGGTGCGTCCGTCCGTTCATCAGCCGCGTCGACAACCCCGCGAGTCGGTACAGCTAGCCCGCGGACAGGTGTTCCCGGATCAGTGCGTACGAGGCGACGCGGTCGCGGATGTCGTGGACCGGTGTGGTGAGCATCAGTTCGTCCGCGCCCGTCTCGTCGGCCAGCTCCCTGAGCCGGCCGACGACGGCGGCGGGGGCGCCGACGGCCTGCTGAGCGCGGAACGCGGCCAGGGCCCGCCGCTCCTCCGCCGTGAAGGAATGGGCCGCGGCCTCGGCGGGCGTGGGGAACGGCAGGTCGCTGACTCCCTTGAGGAGACCGGCCTTGACGACGTTCATCGGTCCTCCGCGGCGCTGCGCCTCCTCCTCCGTCGGCGCACACACGGTCTCCACGCACAGCAGGACGTGGGGCTGCGCGCACCAGCGCGAGGGCTGGAACGCGGACCGGTAGTGCTCGAGGACCGCGCGGGTGTTGTCCGGCCTGATGTGGTGGGCGACGGCGACGGGCAGGCCGAGTCCGGCGGCGAGGCCGGCACCGGCGGGGCTGGACGCCAGTAGCCACGGCTCCGGCAGCGGGCCGAGGGCGACCTCGTCCGTCAGATACGCGAGGATCTCGGCCACGTCGTCGCGGTACTCGGCGTCCGTCGTCGGACCGGCTCCGCGCCGCAGCGCCCGTGCGGTGGCCTCATCGAAGGTGCCCGGACCCCGGCCGAGGCCCAGGTCGATACGGTCCGCGTGCAGCGCGGCCAGCGTCCCGAACTGCTCGGCGACCGTGAGCGGCGCATGGTTGGGAGCCAGGACGCCGCCCGACCCGAGGCGGATCACCGAGGTGGAGGCCGCGGCGTGCGCGGTCAGGACGACGGGCGGAAACGCGCCGATCGCCGGGGAGTGATGGTGCTCGGCGTACCAGACCCGGTGGTAGCCGAGCCGTTCCAGTTCCTGCGCGAACTCCGCGGTGTCCCGCAGGGTGTCCACGGCCCGGGTGCCCGTCTGGACCATGGCGACTTCGAGCGCGGAGAGCGGCGGCATGTCGATCATGCCCCTCAGCATAGGAACGGCCGGGCCCGGCGCGGGCCACGACCGCGCCCTTCACGCCATGCGCCGGGGCCGGGCCGCCCTCCCGCCCGACGGGGTGGGCCGGAACCGGGCCGGGCGGGGCGGGAGTTCACCGCCCGGACGCCTTGCGTCATATGCCGGTTTCGTTGGGCTCTGGCTCACTGTCAGTGGCAGCGCCTACGCTGTTCGTCATGATCCCGATCCAACCGACGTCCGGCTCCGCCCGCTCGGCCGCCGAGCTGAACCGTCAGATCCGCCATCTGATGGAGCGGACCGGCGGCCGGCTCACCACCGAACAGCGCGCGCAGTACGAGGTCCTGGTCGTCGCGTGGGCCGCGGCGGTGCGCGAGGACATCGTCGAAGCGGCGTGACATCGTCCGTACCTCCCCCCTCCGACCATGAACGCGTGGCCGCCGGAGGCCACTTGAGCCCGTGCCCCCGGGCACCTCGGGCCACGGCGAGCGAGCCGAGCGGCCCCTATCCGAGACCCTCGTACCACCCGGGGACGTCCGTCGGCGTCCCCGGGCCGCCCGCCGACGCCCCGGGATCGGGCCGGACCGACAGGATCTGGTCGACGCCCATGCGACCTTCCTCGAAGGCGAGCCTGCCGCCGGCCAGATAGAGCCGCCACACCCGGGCCGTCTCCTCCCCCACCAGGGCCACGAAGTCGTCCCAGCCCGTCTCGAGGGTCTCCTGCCAGGCCGCGACCGTGCGGACGTAGTCCTCGCGCAGGGCCTCGACGTGGCGCACCTCAAGTCCCGCGGCCTCCAGCAGGCCCGTCGTCTCGCCGAGGGGGCGCATGTGCATGTCCGGCGCGATGTACGTCTCGATGAACGGGCCGCCCCCGGGGGCATTGCGCTGCCGTGACATCTGCTGGACCAGGACGCGTCCGCCGGGCCTGACCAGACGGTGCAGGGCGCCGGCGAACGCCGGGTACTGGGCGTCACCGACGTGCTCGCCCATCTCGATCGTGGCCACGGCGTCGAAGCCGCTCCCCTGGATGTCCCGGTAGTCCTGGCAGATCACCTCGACCCGGTCGGTCAGACCACGGGCCCGCACCCGCTCCCGCACGTGCGCCGCCTGCTCCTTCGCCAGCGTCACCGCCGTGACGGACACACCGTGGTGCTCGGCGGCGTGGGCGGTGAGGGACCCCCAGCCGCAGCCGATGTCGAGGAGTCGCGCGCCGGGCCGGAGCGCGAGCTTGCGGCAGATCAGTTCGAGCTTGGCCCGCTGGGCGTCCGCCGGTGTGAACTCGGGGTCCGTGCGCGGCCAGTAGCCGCACGAGTACGCCATGGTCTCGTCGAGCAGTCGCTCGTAGAAGCGGTTCGACAGGTCGTAGTGGTGGCTGATGGCCGCGCGGTCGCGGGAGCGGCTGTGGAGGTTTCCGTGCAGGCGCGCCTGGCTTGCGGGGGCGGGCGGCCGCGGGCCGACGGCGCCGAGCCGGACCACGGCGGACGCGATCCGCGCCCGGTCGGCCATCGTCAGCTCGGGTGCGTGAAGGCCGTGTTCGCGCACCGCCGTCCACATGGTGCGCAGCCCCTCGGTGAGGTCGCCCACGACGTCGATGTCCTTCGTGACATAGGCCTGGGCGAGCCCCAGCTCCCCCGGCTGCCACAGGAGTCGGCGCAGCGCGCGCCGGGATCGCAGCACGACCACCGGGCCGGTGTCGGGTCCGGCCTCGCTGCCGTCCCAGGCGCGCAGCCGGATCGGCAGCGGACCACCGAGCGCTGCCTGTGCGACAGCGGCGACGCGGGGCGCGACCCCGGCTCGGCGGGTGTGGGGCTGACGCATCATCGGGTGTGGTCCTCCTTGACGGGCGGGTGCTGCGGGACGCCGAGCAGCCGGGCGCGGGGACCGGGCTCGGGGCGGATACGCACCGAGGCGCAGCGGAGCGGCGCACCCATGGCCGTGCCCCGTCCTCCGCCACGCCGATCGGCGCCGCCATCTGTGATCCGGAGCCGGGGCGCGAGCGGATTGGCGCACGTTCGGACCGTGATCGCGGATCTCCGCCGATCGCCCACCGGCGCGTGCGGCCGCACCCACGGGCTGCGACCGGCCGCGCGACCCTAGAGGGTCCCGAGCACGTCCCCGGGGTCGGCGGCCAGGTCGAGGCTCTCGAGCACGGTGAGCAACTGCCGTTCCTCGTAACGGAAGTGGCTCTCCATGATCGCGGCGATGCCTTCGAGGTGGCCGCCGAGCTCCTCGGGCGTCGCCGCCCGCTCGACGGCCGCCTGGAGCCCGCCGAGCAGGTGGGCGATCATCGAGTGGTCCTGTTCGAGGGCTCGCAGCACCGGGCGCAGCTGCGGATGTGCCTCGGCCACGGCCGGAAACAGGGTGCGGTCCTCGCCCTGGTGGTGGGCGTCGAGGGCCGCGCAGAAGCCGTGGCAGTACAGCAGGAGTTCGCGGGTGGCGGCCTCGCCGGGCGTGCCCTCGGCGAGGGAGGTGCGGGTCACGCGCAGCGCCTCGCGCAGGCGGCCGTGGACGCGGCGGAGTTCTCGGCTCCAGGCGACGAGCCTGGTCGTCTCGCGCTCAGTCACGCGAGAACGAAGGGTGTGACGGGCGCATCGCCGGTCTCCCTCGGTTCGGTGCCTCCATGCCTGACACGGTCTGCCACCGGCACGCGACACGTGCGACACCCTACGCCACACCCTGCACGCCGCACGGAGCAGTCTTCGGTGACCTGGACCGCACGCGATCGTTGGCAGCGTATGTCGAACATCAAGCGCGCCCTTGCCGCCTGCGCTCTCGCAGGCGCCGCCCTGGCCACCGCCGGGACGGCCGCCCACGCGGCCGACGCCCAGTCCGCCTCCGCCGCACTCCCGACGCCCCTGGGCCCGGTCGGCGAGGACAACAGCACGGAACTGCCCCACCTGAACACCGGCGCCCTCAACGGGGCACCGGGCCAGGGAGTCACCCAGAACGTCCAGGGAACGGTCCTCGGGGGCCTGCCCCTGGGTTAGGTCCGTTAGGTCCCCTCCGGCGGATGCCGCCCGGGCCGGTGCCGATGCGGGCGCTCAGAGCGCCGATCCGCGGCCCGGGCCTCAGGGCGCCGGAACGCCCGCCCCCACGCCGACCAGATACGCGGTGAGGACACGGCGCAGGCGGGGTTCCACCTCGACGATCGCGTGCCCGAGGCGGGGATCACCGTCGTAGAGCTCCCGCAGCCGGGGCCCGGGGCTCGCCATCTGCCACAACGCCCCGGCCATCCCGGTGGCCGTGGACATCAGGTCGAGGACCTGCCCCTCCGTCAGCCCCAGGAGGCGGTTCACCTCACCGCCGATGAGATCGACTTCGTGCAACGTGACGAGCTTGAACGTCCGTACCGCCTCCAGCGACACATTGCGCTCCAGGTTGAGCGGGGCCTGTGCCAGCAGGTCGCAGAACATCGGGCGCGCCGCCAGCGTCGAGGCGAAGGCCTCGGCGACACCGGCGGGGTCGCCCTCCCCCCTGGCCGCGAGGTCGGCGCGCAGCGCGGCCGACCAGTCACGCCAGCCCTCCGCGGTGAGCTCGAGGAAGATCTGCTCCCGCGTCTCGAAGTACCGCAGGAGCGCCGACTTGTGCATGCCCACTTCG
>NZ_WWIA01000416.1 GCF_009870065.1 Streptomyces sp. SID5785
GGCTCCACCCGCGTCACGCCGTGCCCCCACCGCACGTCGAGCGGGCCGAGCAGCAGGTCCCGGAGGTGCCCGCGGTCGATCTCGGGGTGGGGCCGCTCGCCGGGGCGCGGGCGCCAGTCGCGCAGGACCGCCCCGTCGGGGGCGAGGATGCGCATGGCCTGCCCCTCGGGCCGGGACAGGGCGTGGAACCCGGCGAGCAACCCGGCCTTCTCCAGGGCGCGTTGGCCCAGCTCGGTCTGGAGGTCGAGGGTGCCGCCCGGCGGCCGGGCGTCGCGGGAGGCGTCCCGTTCGAGCACGGTGACCGGGTGGCCGTGGCGGAGCAGGACGCGGGCGAAGGCGAGTCCGGCGGGGCCGGCGCCGACCACGGCGATACGTTGTCTCATATCGATACACTGTATCGACGGAGTGCGTCGTATCGCAATCGTGCGCGCACGGCGGCCGGTCGGAGGGGGCGCGCCGGTACGGTGTGATCATGACTGTCTGGGACCGTCCCGAGCCGCCGAGCCGCCCCGCACCGCTGGACCGCGCACGCATCGTGGCCGCCGCCGTCGCGCTGGCCGACGAGGGCGGGCTCGCGGCCGTCTCGCTGCGCAAGGTCGCGGCCCGGCTCGAGGTGGGACCGATGCGGCTGTACGGCCACATCGGCACGAAGGACGAACTGTTCGACCTGATGGTCGACGAGGTCCAGGCCGAGATGCTCCCCGAGCGGCAGCCCGCCGACTGGCGCGATGCGCTGCGCGGCCACGCCCACCGCACCCGGGACGCCGCACTCCGGCACGAGTGGCTCGCCGATCTCCTCGGCGGACGCCCGTCCTTCGGACCCAACGGCCTGGCCGTCGCCGAGGCCGCGCTCTCCTCCCTCGACGGCGTCGCCGGCATCGACACCGTGCTGCGCGCGGTGGAGACGGTGAGCGCCTACACCACCGGCGCCGTCCGGCGTGAGGTCGCCCGCCTGCGCGCCGAGCGCGACACGGGCCTGTCCGAGCACGCCTGGCAGCGCGCGTCGGGACCGTACATGGAGCGCATGCTGTCGACCGGCCGTTTCCCCGCGCTCGCGCGGGCCGTGTACGACGGCGCGGACCTGGACCCGGAGACCACCTTCGCGACCGGCCTGGAATGGGTCCTCGACGGCGTGGCCGCGAGACTCGCCGCGCCGCCCGCCTGAGCACCGCCGCGCGGCCGCAGCCGCACCAGCCGTCGTCACCGCACGCGCGCGAACGGTGTCAGCGCCGGAAGAGGCAGATCACCGCGATGTGCTGACCGCCGCCCGCCTCGCCCTCCACGGCGCTGAACCGGTCGAGCTGCCAGCCGAGCGCCTCGACCGCCTCGATCTGCGGGGCGATCCCGAGCATCGGCGCCGTGACGAAGCTGTCGTCGATCGGGTCGATGAACTTGTACACGAGGATGTGGGCGCCGCGGTCCATCGCCTGCTGCGCCTGCTGTGCGGCGTCGTTCAGCACGGTTCCGCTCGTCTTCTCGTCATGGGCGCCGCCCCGGTGACCGGCCGTCGCCCGGGCCCCCGGCAGGACGGGCCGCGAGCCGCCGGGAGCGTGCGGCGGCGCGCTCCAGTGCCTCGACGACCACGGCCTGGAGGTCGTGTTCCTCCAGACAGGTGATGCCCTCCGCCGTGGTGCCCCCGGGGGTGGCGGCCTGCCGGTAGAGCCGCTCGGGGTCCGTGCCCGAGGCCTCCAGGAGATCGGCCGTGCCCCGCAGGACCTGGCAGGTCAGCCGCAGCCCCGCCGCGTCGTTGAAGCCCTCCTGCGCGGCGAACCGGGTGAAGGCCCGCGCGACGTACGCGACGAACGCCGGACCGCTCCCGGCCAGCGCTGTGCCGGCGTCGAGGTCCGACTCGTCGAGGACCAGCTGCACGGCGCCGATCGCCGAGAGCTCCGTCTGGACCGCCGCCACGTCACCGGCGCCCACGCCGGGGCCCGCGCACAGCAGCGTCATGCTCCGGCCGACCTGCGCCGCGAGGTTCGGCATCGCCCGCAGGACCCGGGCCGTGCCCAGCCGGGCCTCCAGCGTCTCCAGCCGGACCCCGGCCATGACCGACACCACCGTCACGTCGTGGAGGGCGCCGGCCGGCAGCTCCGCCGCGAAACGGTCGAGCGCGGTCGGCGGCACCGCGAGGACCAGCAGGTCGCCGGGCTCGGGGGCGTACGCGGCCACCACGGTCAGGGCCCGGTCCCCGGCCAGGTCCGCGGCCCGGCCGGACGCCGCCTCGACGACCGTGACCGGCGTCCCGGGACGCTCGTGCGCAAGACGCCGCGCGATCACCGCGCCCATGTGCCCGCCGCCCACGATCACGGTGCGCTCCATCGGACGCTCCTCTTCTCCCCTCGGCACGGGGTGGTCCCGGCGGGCCGGTGCGGCCCC
>NZ_WWIA01000417.1 GCF_009870065.1 Streptomyces sp. SID5785
TGTCCGGGAAGGGCCCCGGCGCGTCCCACCCGCGCGGCCCGCCCGCGGAACCGCCCCGCGTACACCCCACGGCAAGCACGGCGGGGCCAAGACTGCCCGGCTCCGGCACTGGCACGGAGCGGGCGGACGGTGAGAATCGCCCCCAGGAAGTCCCCCGGGGCCCGCGCGGCCCCGCTCCACCAGGAGGTCCATCCGTGAGACTCACCCGCGTCGCCGTCGCCGTGGCCGCCGCCGCGCTCGCACCCGCGCTGCTCATCGCGGCGCCCGCTTCCGCCGCCGACGCCCCCGCGGTCGTTCCCGCACCGTGCGTCGCGGCGACGACCGCTCCCGACGGCTCGCCCGTCCCCGTCGACTCGATGTCCGACGACGACGTACGGGTCGCGATCTTCCGGGTGATCGGGAACGCGGCCACGGGCCGCGGGGTCCAAGCCGCCGCGCAGCGGGCGATGGACGGCACGATCGAGGACCAGCGCGCCTTCCTGACCACCGGATGCGCCGTGGCGCAGGCCGAGGACGACGCCGTGGCCGTGTTCCGCATCCTGGGCGTCGCCCAGCAGAACAACGACAGGGCCGTCGTCCGGGAGGCGACGCGCGCCCTCGACGACGGCTCCCCGGCCGCGCTGCGCGCCTTCATCGAGACCGGACGCCGCCTCGCTCAGGCCGAGGACGACCAGGTCGCGATCTTCCGGATCCTGGCGGACCCGCAGACGAGCCCGGCGGTGCGGGCGGCGGCGGAGGCGGCCCTCGACGACGGATCTCCCGAGGCGCTGCGGTCCTTCCTGGAGCACCGGGCCGAGCTGCCCGGCTGAGCCGACGGCCCGGCCTCGCGCAGAACTCCTGTGCGATCATTCTGCCTCGGCACGGACCGGCCCTGGGGAGGAGCCGGCCGACGAGCATCAGGAGTGAGACGTGAACACGGGTGGGGATCAGGGCGGTTCGTCCGTCCCGGACGAGGAGTGGGAGCGCTTCCTGCGCGAGTCCGCGGAAGGGGGGCGGGACGCGCCGAAGGAACCGTCGGCGCGGGCCCGCCACGTGACGCAGCGCCTCCGCGAGGAGGACGAGCGGC
>NZ_WWIA01000418.1 GCF_009870065.1 Streptomyces sp. SID5785
TCCTGGTGCGCGACCTGCGACGGCTTCTTCTTCAAGGACCAGGACATCGCCGTCATCGGTGGTGGCGACACCGCGATGGAGGAGGCGACCTTCCTCTCGCGCTTCGCCAAGTCCGTGACCATCGTGCACCGCCGCGACACTCTGCGCGCCTCCAAGGCGATGCAGGAGCGCGCCTTCGCCGACCCGAAGATCAAGTTCGTCTGGGACAGCGAGGTCGCCGAGATCAAGGGTGACCCGAAGCTCGAGGGCCTCACGCTGCGGAACCTGAAGACGGGCGAGACCTCCCCGCTGCCGGTGACCGGTCTGTTCATCGCGATCGGCCACGACCCGCGCACCGAGCTCTTCAAGGGCCAGCTCGAGCTCGACGACGAGGGCTACCTCAAGGTGCAGGCCCCGTCGACGCGCACGAACCAGACGGGTGTCTTCGGCGCCGGTGACGTCGTCGACCACACCTACCGCCAGGCGATCACGGCGGCCGGCACGGGCTGCTCCGCCGCGCTGGACGCCGAGCGCTTCCTGGCCGCGCTCGCCGACAGCGCCGCCGCCGAGCCCGAGCAGACCCAGGCCGCCCAGGTCTGATCCGTAGAACTTCCCTCCCGCATCCCCCCGAGAAAATGAGGAGCCAGCCGTGGCCGGCAACCTGAAGAACGTGACGGACGATTCCTTCGACGAGGACGTCCTCAAGAGCGGCAAGCCCGTCCTGGTCGACTTCTGGGCCGCTTGGTGCGGTCCGTGCCGCCAGATCGCGCCGTCGCTCGAGGCGATCGCCGCCGAGTACGGCGACAAGATCGAGGTCGTCAAGCTCAACATCGACGAGAACCCCGGCACGGCCGCGAAGTACGGCGTCATGTCGATCCCGACCCTGAACGTCTACCAGGGTGGCGAGGTCGCCAAGACGATCGTCGGCGCCAAGCCGAAGGCCGCCATCGTGCGTGATCTCGAGGACTTCATCTCCGAGTAAGGCACGAGGAGGCCGTCCCTAGGACGGCAGCCGATGTTTCACGTGAAACACGGAGGGGCCGACCCCAGCTGGGGTCGGCCCCTCCGGCGTTCGCGGACGCTCGAGAAAAAGGCTTCACAGAGGCCGGAGCGCGGGCTCCTTCTGCACCGCGCCCAGCAGACGGTCGAGCGCCATCTCGACGTCCTCTTTCCATGACAGCGTCGTGCGCAGCTCCAGCCGCATCCGCGGGTACGACGGGTGGGGCCGGACGGTCTTGAAGCCCACTGCCAGCAGATGGTCCGCGGGGAGCAGACAGGCCGGTTCCTTCCACCGTGCGTCTCCGAAGGCTTCGATCGCCTTGAACCCCCGGCGCAGCAGATCCTTGGCGACGGTCTGCACCATGACGCGCCCCAAGCCCTGGCCCTGATGGCTCGGGGCGATCCAGGCGGTCATCAGCTGCACCGCATCCGGTGACACCGGGCTCGTGGGGAATGCCGTGGAGCGCGGCACGTAGGCGGGAGGGGCATAGAGCACGTAGCCCACGGGAGCCTCGTCCACGTAGACCACTCGCCCGCAGGATCCCCACTCGAGGAGGACCGCGGAGATCCAGGACTCCTTCTCCAGACCGGGCGTGCCGGCTCTTACCGCTGCCTCGCCGCTGACGGGGTCCAGCTCCCAGAAGACGCACGAGCGACAGCGCTCGGGAAGGTCCGGAAGGTTGTCCAGCGTGAGCGGTACGAGCCGACGCCCCATGAAGACAGTTCCTCGCTTCCCTCGCCCGCCGCGGCACGCGCAGCGGTCAGAGCGCTCCGTTCCCTGAGCAGGCCGCCGACGAATCCACCGACTGCGCCCAGTCCCAGACCTGCGGTCATCAGTCCGCTGCGACTCACCGTTCGCATGGCTGCTGCTTCCTTCAGAAGGCTTCCGGCTGGCTCCGTCCGTCCCTGTCGCATCGTAACCAGGATGAGATTCCACCGATACCGTAAGAAAGCAAAGAGCGGACCGCGTTCCGGTACACACCGGACACGGCCCGCCCTCTTGAACGGTCGCCGCTCAGCTCTCGCCGTCGGCCTCGTCCGTCTCCGGGAGGCCCTCCTGGAGGAGTGACTCCTCGTCCGGAGCCAGGGTGCCCATGATCCGCCTGAGGTCGCCCAGATCGGCGAACTCGACGATGATCTTGCCCTTCTTCTGACCCATGTCGACCTTCACCCGCGTGTCGAAGCGGTCCGAGAGGCGCGTCGCCAGACGGTTCAGGCCCGGGGAGACCAGGGTTCCTGTGCGCGGTCCCTTCGCGCGGGGCGCTGCCTTGGAGTGCGACCCCATCAGGGTGACGATCTCTTCGACCGCTCGCACCGAAAGCCCCTCGGCGACGATGCGGAGCGCGAGCCGGTCCTGCTCCTCGGAGTCCTCGACCCCCAGGAGGGCGCGCGCGTGACCGGCCGACAGGACACCTGCCGCCACCCGCTTCTGCACAGCCGGCGACAGCTTCAGCAGACGCAGCGTGTTCGAGACCTGCGGGCGCGAACGACCGATCCGGTCCGCCAACTGGTCGTGGGTGCAGTTGAAGTCGGTGAGCAGCTGCTCGTACGCCTTCGCCTCCTCCAGCGGGTTCAGCTGAGCCCGGTGGAGGTTCTCCAGGAGGGCGTCGAGGAGAAGCTTCTCGTCGTCCGTGGCACGGACGATCGCGGGAATGCGCTCGAGCTCCGCCTCACGGCTTGCGCGCCAACGCCGCTCGCCCATGATGAGCTCGAAGCTCTCCGGGCCCACCTGGCGTACA
>NZ_WWIA01000042.1 GCF_009870065.1 Streptomyces sp. SID5785
TCGGTGAACCAGCTGAGCGTCGTCGCCGAGCGCGCCGGTGTCGGCATCTACGCCCCCCAGCCGGGCAACGGGGTGGGCGACCCGGTCCAGGTCGCCAAGGACTCCATCGAGTACGCCAAGTCCAAGGTCTACGACGTCGTCGTCGTCGACACCGCGGGCCGCCTCGGCATCGACCAGGAGCTGATGCAGCAGGCCGCGGACATCCGCGACGCCGTCAGCCCCGACGAGGTCCTCTTCGTCGTCGACGCCATGATCGGCCAGGACGCGGTCAACACCGCGGAGGCCTTCCGCGACGGCGTCGGCTTCGACGGCGTCGTGCTTTCCAAGCTGGACGGCGACGCCCGTGGTGGTGCCGCGCTCTCCATCGCGCACGTCACCGGCAAGCAGATCATGTTCGCCTCCAACGGCGAGAAGCTGGACGACTTCGACGCGTTCCACCCGGACCGCATGGCGTCCCGCATCCTCGGCATGGGCGACATGCTCACGCTGATCGAGAAGGCCGAGCAGACCTTCTCGCAGCAAGAGGCCGAGAAGATGGCCGAGAAGCTGGCCTCCAAGAAGGGCCAGGACTTCACCCTCGACGACTTCCTGGCTCAGATGGAGCAGGTCAGGAAGATGGGCTCGATCTCGAAGCTGCTCGGGATGCTCCCCGGCATGGGCCAGATCAAGGACCAGATCAACAACCTCGACGAGCGCGACGTCGACCGCACCGCCGCCATCATCAAGTCGATGACCCCGGCCGAGCGCGCGGACGCCGCGCTCATCAACGGCTCGCGCCGCGCCCGTATCGCCAAGGGCGCCGGTGTCGAGGTCAGCGCGGTCAAGAACCTGATCGAGCGCTTCGTCGAGGCCCGCAAGATGATGTCCCGCATGGCCCAGGGCGGCGGCATGCCGGGGATGCCCGGGATGCCGGGCATGGGTGGCGGGCCCGGCCGGCAGAAGAAGCAGCCGAAGAAGGCCAAGGGCAAGCAGCGCTCGGGCAACCCGATGAAGCGCAAGCAGCAGGAGCAGGACGAGGCGGCCCGCCGCGCCGCCGCGGCCGAGTCGGGCGGCGCCCTGGGCCTGCCCGGCGCCGGCCAGCAGCCCGGCAAGGACTTCGAACTCCCCGACGAGTTCAAGAAGTTCATGGGCTGACCAGCCGTACGAGAACGAGTCGAGGGGCGCCCGCCGCGGTGGGCGCCCCTCTGCCGTCCCTGCCCACCGTCCGCTCTCCCTGCCGCCGGCCCCGCCCCTCTACCTCCCCGGCACCGCACCCTCCCGCATCACCGCGCCGTTGCCCAGGCGGGACGGGTCGAGCCCCAGCGCCGCCGCGGCCGTCGCCCCCACGTCGGCGAGGCTCGCCGCGTCGGGCAGCCGCTCCACGCCGAGCTCCCCGGGGCGGTGGATGAGCACCGGCACGTACTCCCGCGTGTGAAAGGCGTGCCCGATCGTCGGGTCGTTCCCGTGGTCGCCCGTGACGATCAGCCGGTCGCCCGGTCGCTCGAGGAGGGGGAACAGCGCCGCGAGGCCCGCGTCGACCTGCTCCAGGATCCGCCCGTAACCGTCGGCGTCCTGCTGGTGCCCGGCCAGGTCCGTCTCCTGCACGTTCACCACGAGCAGCGCGTCGTCGCCCGCGGCCCGGGCCGCCTCCAGCGTGTGGGCGAGCACCTCGGCGGTGTCGACAGCCGGCCGCCGCACCGCCTGCGCACACGCCAGGATGTCGGCCGCCTTGCCGATCAGCGTGACGGGGATGCCGGCCCGCGCCGCCAGCTCGGGCAGCTGCCGGGTGTGGTCCAGCTCGGCCCCCAGGTGCTGCACCTGGAGTCCGCCGTTGCGGTAGAAGCCCGAGGCCGGGGTGTCCAGGCCGACCGTGCCGCCGTCCCCCGCACGGACGAAGTCGCTCAGCGGGCCGTCGGCGTGTCCGCCGACCGCGATGACCCGCGCCACGGGGGCGACGCCGCGCACGGTGCGGGCGACGGCGAGGACGGTGTCAAAGCCGGTGACGTCGAGTCTTCCCGACGCGTTCCAGTTGATCCCCGGGTCCGCCTCCAGGTTGTCGTGGACCAGGACCGCGCCGTCGACGACCAGGAGCGGCCGACCGTCGAGGGTCTCGACCCGGTGGCCGGCCGCGGTCAGGGCCGTGCGCACGGCGGGCAGGTGTTCGGCGAGCCGGGCGACCGTCACCCGGCTGAAGTCGGCGCCCATCATCGTCTGATGGCCGGCGAAGGTGTCCGCCCCGGGATAGCCCAGCGCCGCGCGGCCCACCGCGACCGGCAGGAGCGGCCGACGGGGCAGGTCAGGATGGGGGTGCACCAGGCCGAGGCCGAGCGCGCCGAGCGCCGGCAGCCGCAGCGGGCGGTGCCGCACGGCGCGGGCGTGGTCCAGGACGTGTCCGCAGGTGTCCGCCGTGCGGTCGCCGGGGCGCAGCGCCCCGGCGTCGGGCATCGCTCCGATGCCGAAGCCGTCCACCACCACGATCACGGTCCTGCTCATGAGAGGGCCCTTCCTTGTGCGTCGTACAGGCCGAGCAGCCGCGGGGCTCCGTCGGAGAGTCCGGCGACCACGGCGACGGTCGAGCGGGTGACGAAGATCTGGGTGCGGAACGCGAACAGCGCGGTGTCGCCGAGCCGCACGTCGCCGCCCCGGGGCGGTGCGTCGAGCAGGCGGTAGTAGTCGATGTTCTCCGGCGGTGCGTGCCGGACCCCGAGCCGCAGTCCGGTGCGGGGCAGCAGGGCCGAGGTGATGTGGGAGCGGGCGTAGAAGCCGCCCCCGAAGACCGCCGGGCGCCCGTCGGCGAGCGTGTGCGCGACCTCCGTGACGTACACGTAGGCCGGCTTCTCCGGCTGGGTCGTGTCCCGGGCGTGCAGCGGTGTGGTGCCGGTCAGACAGTGGCCGGGCTCGCCGTGCGTCGCGCCGAGCTCGGCGAGCAGCGGGAGGGACGCCATGGACGTGGCGCTCGGGGCGCTGAGCTTGAGGTCCGTGTGCCCGCGGGCCGCGAGGACCTGCCGCGCCTTGAGGGCCACCTCGAAGGAGGGCGTGGGCGCCGGAGCTCCCGTGACCGGGTCGCAGAGCACGCACGGGAACGCGGTGACACCGGCGATCCGTACGCCCGGCAGCCGCTCCAGCTCGGCGGCGAAGTCGTCCAGTGCGGCGAGCGGGACGCCGCCCTCCTGTCCCGGGTAGACGAAGCCGTCCGCCCCTTCCAGCCGGACCAGGACGTCCTGGACGCGCCCGAGCCCGGTCGCGGCCTCGGAGACCGCGCGTGCGTTCGCCAGGTCGAAGACGGTCACCGTCTCCGGCTGCCAGGCGAGCATCTCGGGCAGCGCACGGCGTGGAATCTGCACCAGGTGTCCCAGGTTGCCCGCCCGGGCGCCCGCGGCGTGCAGGGTCCGCGCCTCGGGGGCGTCGATGGCGGCGTACCGCGGGATGTGCCGGGCGACGGCCCTGATCAACTCGGGGTTGCGGCCCAGCTGTTTGACGACGAACCACAGGGTGAGGCCGAGCCGGCCGGCCTCGGCGGCGAGCAGTGACGCGTTGGCCTCGACGGCGTCGAGGTCCATCACATAGGTGTCCGGGGGGATCGCTCCGCTGCGGTGCAGGCCGGCCGCGGCGTCGACGAGCTCGGGATTGCGGGTGAGCAGGCTGTCGAGGAACACGGTCAGTCCTTGCTGAGTTCACGGAGCGAGCGGCGCAGGATGTCGAGGACGAGGTCGGCGCCCGCGCGCATCGGATTGATCCGCACGGTCCAGTCGGCGAGGTCCGGGGCGTCGTCCAGGGACGAGCTGGACATGCGGTAGAAGAGCGGCGCGATCTCGTACCGCGAATTGGACCCGACCGGATAGGGCGCGGCCCCGAACCGGGACGCGACCGCGGGCAGGTCGCGCGCCACGGGCCGGTCGAGCCGCACGAGCAGGCAGCGGTCCTGGGCGTTGGCGATGCGGACCTCCGCGACGCCCGGCACCTCACCGGCGCGGAGCCGCTCGGCCACCTCGGCACCGACCTGGGACTGCAGGGCCCACATCACCGGGACGTGGGTGAGGGCCCGCAGCGCGTCGAGCGCCTGGTGGCCCTGGACCTGGCCGCCGCCCGAGTAGTTGTCCGCGCGGACGTGGCCGACGAGGTCGCGGGAGCCGACCACGGCGCCGACGCCCTCCGGGCCGTGGAGCTTGAAGAGCGAGAAGCAGGAGGCGTCCGCGCCCAGCTCGACACCCGCCCTCGGGACACGCATCACCGCGTAGTTGTCGTCGACGATCGTGCGGACGCCGGCGGCGCGGCACGCGGCGAGCACTTCGCCCGGGTCGTAGGAGTCGCCGAGGCGCTGCCGGGTGTGCTGCACGTAGGCCCATCGGAAGCGGCCGGATCCGAGAGCGGCGCGCAGCGCGTCCGGATCGTTCAGATCGACTTCGTGGGTGTGCACGCCCAGGCCGCGCAGCGTGACCTGCGTGGTGCGGTACACCGGAGCGCGGTGGATGAGCAGCGGGTCGCCCGGGCCCACCGCCCCGGCCAGAGCGGCGCGGATGGCTCCGGTGCCCGCCCCCTGGACGAGTGCCGCGTCCTCGGCGCCGAAGTAGTCCGCGAGCACGGCCTCCACGCGCGCGGTCGTCCGCGGCCGGCCGAGCCCGGGCACCACGCCCGCGTCCGCGGCGAACAGCTCGGTGCCCTCGAAGTGCGCGGCGGTGCACTCGAGCAGCCGGAACTGGCGGGCCGCGGCCTCCTCGACGGGCACGGTGGCCAGCGGACGGGTCGTGGGCAGGGCGGGGGCCCGCCCGGCGGTCGCCTCGCTCATGGTCAGATCTCCTCCACGCTCGCGCCGGTCAGGAAGCGCAGGGGATTGCGCCGGGTCAGCAGGTCGACGAGGTCCTCGTCCGCGCCCGCGGCCCGCAGCTGCGGCAGGAACGTCCGGAACAGGTGCCCGTATCCCTGGCCGCCCTCGGACGTCAGGTAGGCGTGGCGGGAGATGTCGCAGCTGAGCAGGGCCCGGTCCGCGTGACCCGCCTCGATCAGGGCGAGCAGCAGCCGCAGCCGCGTGGCGTCGCTCTGGTAGCTCTCCTTGCCGATCGTGTCGAAGGCGACGTACGCCCCGCTCTGCGCCAGCTCGCGGTGCACGCCGGGGTCGTCGAGCAGGTCCTGGTGGCCGAGGCAGACGCGGTGGGCGGGCAGCCCTTCCCCGGTGAGCAGCTTCAGCTGGGCGGGGCCGCCGCGGCCGAGCTGGGCGTGCGTCACGACCGAGAGCCCCGTCGCGACGGCGGCGCGCGCGGCGGCCCGCAGCGCACGGGTCTCCGGCTCGCTCGGCACGTCGCCGTGGCTGCCGACCTCGCCCAGGACCCCGGGGCGGATGCCGCTCCCGCCGAAGCCGTCCTCGATCTCGCGCACCAGGATCTCGCCGAGCTCGTCGACCCCGAGGTCCGTCACCTCGCGCGGATGGAAGGGCTCGT
Source organism: Streptomyces sp. SID5785 (assembly GCF_009870065.1). GTDB lineage: Bacteria > Actinomycetota > Actinomycetes > Streptomycetales > Streptomycetaceae > Streptomyces. The sequence goes on from NZ_WWIA01000042.1 coordinate 5,415, forward strand.
AGTACCAGCCGGTGGCGGCGACGACCGCGACACCGGTGCGCCGGGAGATCTCCGCGAGTGTGCTCGGATCTCGCCCCATGCCCCGGCAGGTCAGCTCCATGACGAGGGAGAGGCCGAACTCCTCGCTCAGCGCCGACAGTTCGGAACAGACCTGGGGGGTGTGCCGCCCGGCGTCGAGGACGGCGGAGCCGTCACCCGTGCGGTCCAGGTCGAGGACCAGGTGCTCGTGGGCGAGGGCGGGGCCGTGGACGGCCTCGGGGGAGAGGGGGCCCGTGACGGTCCGCAGGGTGCTGGTGCTGTGCATGGGGGGTGTCCTTTCCGGGCACCGGCTCGGTGGCCGGCCTGTCGTGAGCGGCCCGGTCGGTTGCCGCTCACTCCCTCGAACGGACCGCACCCCGCCCGAGTTCCACACAGAGTGACGAAACTTGGGGTGAGTTTCACAGTCCGTGATTCCTGTGGGCGGGTGCGGCGGCTCCCTCACGCCTTGATCGGCGTGAACAGGTCGAGCCAGTAGAGGATGTTGAGGACGATGCCGCCGATGATCACCGCGGCGGGCGCCGCCGCCATGCGGACGACCGGCCGCCCCATCGCCTCGTTGAGCAGGTAGAGGCCGCCCACGATGAGGATGCCGAGCCCGGCGCCCATCGCGTTCGCCGCCATCAGCGAGCCGAACAGGATGGCCAGTTGCAGCGTGTCGGTGATCGCGCTGCGCAGGTGCTCGGACGAGTCGCGCACGCTCGGCAGCTTGCCGAGGAACCGGCCGATGTACGACAGGGCCAGCACCTCGGCCGCGAAGACCAGGGCGCCGCAGATCGCCGCCAGGAACGGGTTCGGCAGCAGGTACCCGATGGGGTAGACGAGCGTGAAACCGGCGATGCCGTACGCCCCCGAGGCCAGCGCCGTCGTGGCGATCAGCGGGATGAAGCCGAACACGCGGTAGAAGTCGACCTGGGCCGCCTCGCTGTACTGCCCCTTGGCGATCAGGAAGCTCGTGGCCTCGCCACCGCCGAATATGTGCATCTGGGCCAGCACGCACACACCGGCGCCGAGCACCATGAACAGTGGAAGGTACCGGCGCAGCCGCGCCGCGCTCGCACTGAACAGGGACGCCATCGGGTCGTCCCCCGGCGGGACCTCCTCGACGGCGCCGCTCGCCCGCTCCGCCTTGCGCGCTTTGAGGTCCTTGGCGACGGCCAGGGCGATCAGCATCAGGACACCGACCGCCATCGCGATGGCGCCGGCGAAGACCTTCGGCCACAGCTTCATCGTCATGACGACCAGGGCCAGTTCGGCCACGCCCGCGATCGCGCCCCACTTGCGGCCGAACTGCTTGGTGATGGCCAGCACCGGAAAGAGCGTGAACAGGAAGAGGATCGGCGTCGACATCTGCTGCATGGCCGTCAGGAAGTCGACCGGCAGGTCGTGCGCCAGGTTGTTGGCGCCGTTCAGGCCGAAGACGACGACCGCGCCCCAGGCCGCGCCCAGGAGCGGGGCGAGCCACTTCTTGGGCGAGAGGATGCCCAGGATGTCGGTGGGCAGGAAGAGCAGCCACGGATTGAGCACCCCGGACGACAGGGCCATCGGTGCGCCCAGGCCGAAGATGAACCCGGCCGACAGGCCGAAGGAGACGGCCGTGGTGGCGCTGCGGGTGGTGCGCCCCTGGATGAAGTCCAGCATGAAGGGGCGCACGCCGTCGTTGAAGACGGCCAGGGCCATGTGCGAGACGAACGCGGTCAGCGCGCACAGGGCGATCACGGTGAGCTGCTGGGCCAGCGTGAAGTCGAGGTTCGCGCCGGCGGCGAGGACGGTGCCCGAGGAGGTGTCCATGGCGTGCTCCGGCTAGTCGCGGGCGGCGATCGCGCGGGCCAGGAGCGGCGCGATCCGGTCGATCTGGTCCATCGAGAAGCCGAACACCTTCTTGCCGTCGGCCAGCAGGGAGTCGACCTCCTCGGGCGTCGGCACGCCGCGCCCGAAGGTGTGGCACGCGGGCTGCCCCATCAGGCCGACCAGGACGCCCAGCGAGGCCCCGGCGCCGGTGTGACACGTGCCCAGGAAGTAGTCCGCCTGACCGGCGCGCAGCTTCATCGCCGCGTCCATGTCGCTGGAGACGGTGACCTCGACGCCGTCGAGGCCCAGCTCCTTGACCGTGTCGGCGACTTCGACCTTGCCGACACCGCCGGTGAGGATCTTCGTCATGGCTCGTTCCCTTCGTTCGGTGACCCGCGCGGGGTGGTCCGCGGGGTTCAGCTGGTGGGCTGCTGCGCCAGTACGGCGAGGTGCAGGGCGAGGAAGTTGACCTCGGACTCCGGGAGGGACGCGCCCAGCTCGGCGCGGGCCCGGGCGGACACGCGCCGGGCCCGCTCCACGGCCTCGGGGTGGCCTGCCAGCTCGGCGGCGACCTGCTCGTCCGTGAGGAACGCGCCGATCGGTGCGCCGTCCAGGAGGCGGGTGAGCGCCAGCATCAGATGGCTCGTGAGCATCCCGGCGCTGTCCTCGGTGACGGCGCGGCCCTCGTCCTCCAGGGCGGCGAGCTCGGCGGCCACGAAGTCGGCGACCTCGGGCCTCACCTGGCCGCCCTCCCGGAAGAGCTGGATCCGCAGGGCCAGACGGTCGTCCATGGCGTTCCTCCCAAATGAGACAGTAACCGGGATTCTGGATTTTGAGCCCGGGCCGGGGCCGGTGGATTTCGGGCCCCGTGACGGGCGGCCGGTGCGGGCCGTACAGCGGGGCCGGGTCGGGTCGGTTCGGGGCGGTGGGCACGGTCGGCCCGACCGGTGAGGTTGCTCGGTACGTCAGTAGGAAGGGATGCGATCGCCTCGCAGTACCTCGGTCTGCAATTGCGCGACCTGTGCGAGGTCCAGCGAGTCGCGCACCGCGGACAGCGCCTTCGCGCCCTCCGTGCGGCCGATGACCGCCGCGCTCGAATTGCGCAGCGCCAGGTCGCGGGTGACCTCGTCGCCCAGGGGCAGTACGTCCACCTCCATGCCGAGCCGGCCCTGCACCTCGTCGAGGTTCCACACGGTGGCGTCGACCTCGTCCTGTGCGAACAGGTCGCGCAGCTGCATGTACGACGACTCGATCCAGCGGATGTCGTCGCGCCCGGAGAAGGCGCGCTCCGCGAGCATCCGCTGGTCCTCGGAGGCGTGGTCCACGGCGACGCGCAGCCCGGGCGTGTCCAGGGTGACGCCCTCGCGCACGAGGAAGCCGTGTGCGCCCACATAGGTGGCCGGTCCCAGGTCGGCGACGAGCGCCAGCCGGTCCGGGTGCTGCTCGACGAGGCCGTCGGCCGCGAGCCGGGACAGCACGACCAGGTCGACCTTGCCCTCCAGGAGCGCCGCGGTCCGCGCGCCGGCGCCCCGCATGAAGGTGATCGCGAACGGCGTGCCCGCACCTTCGAAGGCCGCGCGCAGTCCCGTCGCCAGGCCTTCGTAGCGTCGCGAGTACGGCAGGGGCATGGCGGCGAGCAGGGTGCCGAGGCCCGACAGCCGCCAGAGTATGGAGCGGTCCGAGCGCACCAGGAAGGTCCCGAGGTGCCCCCGGGCGGCGGTCTCGATGGCGCCCGACTCCTCGAGGAGCCGCAGGGCCGCCTGCACGGTTCCGTTCCCGCAGCCCAGCTCGTGGGCGAAGTCCTTCACGCGCGGCAGGCGGGTGTCGGGCTCGTGCCCCATGAGGAGCACCGCGAGCCGGCGGGCCGCCAGGCCGTTGCGCGTGAGGAAGCGATCGTCGAAACCGTTCACGATTCAGACAGTAACCAGGATTCTGGATACTGGCAAGGGTCCGGGATCTGTGCGGTCATGGGCCCAAGGCCAAGGCGCCCGGCCGGCGCCCCGGGGCGGCGGGCCGCACAGGAGGAGAGGCAGGCGTGGCGAACCCCGTACCCCCGCGTGACCGCACGGACCAGCCCTGGCGCTCCGAGGGCGCACCGCCGCCGACCCCGCCGCAGTCGCCCAAGCGCCGGATGCCCGGCGGCTGGGGCAGCCTCATCCTGACGGCCCTGATCGTCTACCTCATCGCCAACCTGGTGCTGTCCTTCTTCAACGAGGGCGACGAGCCGACCATCTCGTACACCGAGTTCAGCAAACAGGTCGCCGACGACAACGTCAGCAAGATCTACGCCAAGGGCGACGCCATCCAGGGACAGCTCAAGAAGGAGCAGCCGACCCCGGACGGCAGCGACAAGAGCAGCAAGAAGTACACCAAATTCACGACACAGCGCCCCTCCTTCGCCGACGACAAGCTCTGGGAGAACCTGGAGAAGCACGACGTCACCGTGACGGCCGAACCGGTCGTCCAGGAGCGCAGCTTCCTGTCCAACCTGCTCATCTCGCTCGCCCCGATGCTGCTCCTCGTCGTGCTGTGGATCTTCATCGCGCGCCGCATGAGCCAGGGCATGGGCGGTGCGGGCGGCATGCTGGGCCGCAAGCAGCCGCCCAAGCCGGTCGAGCTGGAGCCCGGCAAGAAGCGCACCACCTTCGCCGACGTCGCCGGGATCGACGAGGTCGAGGGTGAGCTCAACGACGTCGTCGACTTCCTCAAGAACCCCGACGCCTACCGGAAGATGGGCGCCAAGATGCCGCGCGGCGTGCTCCTCGCGGGCCCGCCCGGCACCGGCAAGACGCTGCTCGCGCGGGCCGTCGCGGGCGAGGCCGGCGTCCCGTTCTTCTCCGCGTCCGCCTCCGAGTTCATCGAGATGATCGTCGGCGTCGGCGCCTCGCGCGTGCGGGAACTCTTCGCAGAGGCCCGCAAGGTCGCCCCCTCGATCATCTTCATCGACGAGATCGACACCATCGGCCGCGCGCGTGGAGGCGGCAGCGGCATGGGCGGCCACGACGAGCGCGAGCAGACGCTGAACCAGATCCTCACCGAGATGGACGGATTCACCGGCTCCGAGGGCGTCATCGTCATCGCCGCGACCAACCGCGCCGACGTCCTCGACCCGGCCCTGACCCGCCCCGGCCGCTTCGACCGCGTCGTCAACGTGTCGCCGCCGGACCGCGACGGCCGCGAGGCCATTCTCCGGATCCACACCCGCGAGATCCCGATGGCCGAGAACGTCAACCTCGCCCAGGTCGCGCGGACCACCCCCGGCATGACCGGCGCCGAACTCGCCAACCTGGCCAACGAGGCGGCCCTCCTCGCCGTCAAACGCAAGCAGCCCCGGGTGACCCAGAGCGACCTCTCCGAGGCCCTCGAGAAGGTCCAGCTCGGCGCGGAGCGGCCCCTCGTGATGCCCGACGAGGAACGCCGCCGCACGGCCTACCACGAGAGTGGCCACGCCCTCCTCGGCATGCTGCAACCCGGCGCCGACCCCGTCCGCAAGATCACCATCGTGCCGCGCGGCCGCGCCCTCGGCGTCACCCTGTCCACGCCCGACTCCGACAAGTACGCGTACACGGAGGAGTACCTGCGCGGCCGCATCATCGGCGCCCTGGGCGGCATGGCCGCCGAACAGGTCGTCTACGGCGTCATCACCACCGGCGCCGAGAACGACCTCGAACAGGTCACCAACATCGCCCGTGGCATGGTCGCCCGCTGGGGCATGAGCGAGAAGGTCGGCCGCCTGTCCGCCCTTCCCAACGACGCCCAGCAGGCGTACGGACTGGCGGCCGCGCCCGACACCCTCGACGTCATCGACGGCGAGATGCGCCGCATCGTCGACGAGTGCTACGACGAGGCCTGCCGCAAGCTGCGCGAGAACCGCGACAGGCTCGACGCCCTCGCCGCGGCCCTCCTCGAGAACGAGACCCTGGAAGAGGCCGACGCCTACCGCATCGCCGGCGTCACCCGCCTCACCAAGGACGCCGACTGACCGCGCCCGCCGTCCTCGCCGCTCACGTACGGGCGACCAGGTAGCGGAAGATGTTGGGCATCCACACCGTCCCGTCGGCACGCACGTACGGCTGCAGTGCCTCCGTGACCTCCTTGGTGACCTGCCCCGGGTCGGTCGCCGCGGCCGCCGCGTCGAACAGGCCCGTGGACAGCAGCCCGCGCACCGCGCTGCCCGTGTCCGCATAACCGAACGGGCACGCCACCCGGCCCGACCCCTCCGGACGCAGGCCCGCGCGCTGGGCGACCTCCTCCAGGTCGTCCCGCCGCGCAGCACGCCAACCGCCCGCCCCGCGCAGGGGGTCGGCGAGTCCGGCAGCCGCCTCCAGGACGCGCGACGTCGTGCAGCGGTCCGGCGGGCCCCAGCCGGTGAGCACGACCAGGGCGCCCCGCTCCGCCTGCGGGACAGTGTCCGCGAGCAGCGCCGTCAGATCCTCCGCGTCGCCGTCGGTGCAGCCGATCGGACGGCAGGCGGCGATCAGGCCGTACGGACCCGCGCCGCCCCCGGTCGTGCCGCCTGGCGCCTGCGCGCGGCGTGCCGCGGCGCCCCCGCGTTCGAGCCGCTCCCCGGCCAGGGCGAGCCGCTCCGGGAAGGCACGCTCCACCCCGGCCACGCTCGCCCCCCGGGCCGCGGCCAGCACGAGCGCGAGGCCCGCGCCGCAGTCGAGCCCGAGGAACCGCGTGCCCCGGCCGACCTCCAGACGCGCGAACACCGCCTCGTAGAGCGGCGCCAGCATCCGCTCCTGGATCTCCGCCCAGTCACGCGCGCGTGCGTGCAGATCCACGTGCGGCGCGTGCGCCCGGTGGGGACGGTGCCGCCGCACGAGCGTAGGTGTCATCGAAAGTGCCCCAATCCGCAGAGAGTCACCGTGTGTTGTCACTGTGCGTCGCCGACGAGGCGAGCCGGCCGCGGGCGCACCGCGCCCGGATTCCCCGTAAGCCAGAGAACTCCGCCAGGACCCGCGCGTCTAGGGGCGTACCGGCATCCGGGGGAAAACCCGTGGGAGAGCGCACAGGTCCGGCCGTAGCATGCGCGGCATGGCCAAAGCACCTGTTCTCACGCCCCGGGCGGACGACTTTCCGCGCTGGTACCAGGACCTGATCACCAAGGCCGAGCTGGCCGACAACGGACCGGTGCGCGGCACGATGGTCATCCGACCGTACGGCTACGGGCTGTGGGAGCGGATGCAGCAGGACATGGACGCGCGCATCAAGGAGACGGGCACGCAGAACGCGTACTTCCCGCTCCTGGTCCCGCAGTCCTACCTCGCCAGGGAAGCCGATCACGTCGAGGGCTTCGCACCCGAGCTGGCCGTGGTCACGCACGGCGGTGGCAAGGAACTCGAGGAGCCCGCCGTCGTCCGCCCCACCTCCGAGATGATCGTCAACGAGTACTTCGCCAAGTGGGTGCAGAGCTACCGCGACCTCCCGCTGCTGATCAACCAGTGGGCGAACGTGGTGCGCTGGGAGCTGCGGCCCCGCCTCTTCCTGCGCACGACGGAGTTCCTGTGGCAGGAGGGCCACACCGCGCACGCCACCTACGAGGAGGCGCGCGACTTCGCGGCCCGGATCCACCGCCACGTCTACGCGGAGTTCATGGAGCAGGTGCTGGCCATGGACGTCGTCCTGGGCCGCAAGACCGCCCGCGAGCGCTTCGCCGGAGCGATCAACACGCTCACCCTCGAAGGCATGATGGGCGACGGCAAGGCTCTCCAGATGGGCACGAGCCACGAGCTGGGACAGAACTTCGCCAAGGCGTTCCAGACGCAGTACCTGTCGAAGGACGGCAGCCAGGAGCTCGTCTGGCAGACGTCCTGGGGATCGACCACGCGCATGATCGGCGCGCTCGTGATGATGCACGGCGACGACCAGGGGCTGCGCGTCCCGCCGCGCCTGGCACCGGTCCAGGTCGTCGTGCTCGCCGTCAAGGGCGACGACGGCGTGCTCTCCGAGGTGCGCAGGATCGGCGCCGCCCTCACAGCGGCGGGCATCCGCGTGCAGGTCGACGACCGCACCGACACCCCCTTCGGCCGCCGCGCCGTCGACTGGGAGCTCAAGGGCGTCCCCGTGCGGATCGAGATCGGCCCGCGCGACCTGGAGAGCGGCACGGCGATGCTCGTGCGGCGCATCCCCGGCGGCAAGACACCCGTCGCCGTCGACGCGCTGGCCGCGCTGCTGCCCGGGATCCTCGAGGAGGACCAGGAGCTGCTCCTGCGCCGGTCGCGCGAGCGCCGGGTGTCCCGCACCAGCGATGTCGGCACGGTCGAGGAGGCCGTCGAGGCCACGGCGGCCGGCGGGTGGGCGCGCATCCCGTGGGCGGACCTCGGCCCCGACGGAGAGGCCCGCCTCGCCGAACACGGCGCGTCCGTACGGTGTCTGCTCACCGCGGACGGGGCGGTGCCGGACGCCGACGAGGCACCGGGTAACGTCGCGGTCGTCGCGCGCGCTTACTGAGAGACGACACCAGGACGTGCGGGGTTGCCGATGAGGCCGAAACGCCTCTTGCGTTCCGCATGAAGCTGTATGCCTCAGTGCGCGTAGGGCGCCTACGCGCACGGGCGTACGGGTCACTACGCACCACCTTGGTGCGAGCTGTGAACCTTCTCCGCAGATCTGCGCACCCGCCCTCGTCAGGACGCATCAGCGGCAACTGACTGGTACGTGCAAATTATTTGGGATGCCCCGGAATAGGAACACAGAGGCACCCCGGCTCGTTGTCACGACGTGAGCACGACACCACCTGTTCTCGCCGCAGAGCTGGCAGGGGCGTGGGCCGACATTCAGCGGCACCACCCCGAACTGCCGGATCTTGCCGCGCCCGAATCCCTGATCGGGGAGTCGTCGTCCGCCTGCGGACACGAGCTCTCCTTCGAGCGACTCCTCCACGAGGCAGTCCACGGCATCGCCGCCGCGCGCGGAATCCGCGACACGTCCCGCGCCGGCCGCTACCACAACCGCAGATTCCTGGCCATCGCCGAGGAGATGGGCCTCGACCACCCGGAGGAGCCGCACCCCAGCAGCGGCTTCTCCCTGGTCGGCCTCACCCCGGAGGCGAAGCAGCGCTACCGGCAGACGATCGAGCGGCTCCAGCGCGCCCTCAAGGCGCACACGGCGGCGACCGCGGCGGACACCAAGCGCAGCTTCCGCGGCCCGGCCGCGCGCCACGGCTCCTCCGGGGGCGGCGTCCGCGTCAAGGCCGTGTGCGACTGCGGGCGCAATGTCCGCGTCGTGCCGTCAGTGCTCGCGCAGGCGCCCATCATGTGCGGGGGCTGCGGCAAGCCGTTCCGCATCCCGGAGGTCGTCGGCGCCGTGGCGGGGTGAAGCGCGGCGTTCCAGGTGGGGGCGGCCGGCGGGCGCGCGGCCCGGCCCCGGAGGGGCGCAGGCCGGGGTTCGGCCGCCCGGTCGGCGTATGGCACAATGGCTAGCTGTACTCGACAGTCGCACAGGACCCCTCTCTCCTCCGGCTGACGCGTCCATCGGGCACTCGGGTACCGCAACCCCACGCGGCAATCTCGCCGTGCCCACCCACGTCAAGACCAGGAGACACCACTCCCGTGGCAGTCAAGATCAAGCTGAAGCGTCTGGGCAAGATCCGTTCGCCTCACTACCGCATCGTCGTCGCCGACTCCCGTACCCGCCGTGACGGCCGGGCCATCGAGGAGATCGGTCTGTACCACCCGGTGCAGAACCCCTCGCGCATCGAGGTCGACTCGGACCGCGCGCAGTACTGGCTGGGTGTCGGCGCGCAGCCGACCGAGCCGGTTCTCGCCATCCTGAAGCTCACCGGTGACTGGCAGAAGCACAAGGGTCTGCCGGCCCCCGCGCCGCTGAAGGTCGCCGAGCCGAAGGCCGCCCGCCCCTCCTTCGAGGCGCTGGCCACGGCCGACGAGCCCAAGGGTGAGGCCATCACCCAGAAGAAGAAGGCTGAGAAGAAGGACGAGGCCGCTGAGGCCGCGTCCGAGTCGACCGAGGCCTGAGCATGCTCGAGGAGGCTCTTGAGCACCTCGTGAAGGGCATCGTCGACAACCCCGACGAAGTGCAGGTCGCCTCGCGCAACCTGCGCCGTGGGCGCGTGCTCGAGGTCCGGGTCCACCCCGACGACCTCGGCAAGGTGATCGGCCGGAACGGCCGCACCGCGCGCGCTCTGCGCACCGTCGTGGGCGCCATCGGCGGCCGCGGTGTCCGCGTCGACCTCGTCGACGTCGACCAGGTTCGCTGACGAAGTTGAACACCGGCTCGGGCCGGGGAGGGCTCACCGGCCCGCCCCGGCCCGTAGTCGTATGACAGGAGTAGCTCAACGTGCAGCTGGTAGTCGGGCGCATCGGGCGCGCCCACGGCATCAAGGGTGAGGTCACCGTCGAGGTGCGCACCGACGAGCCCGAGCTGAGGCTCGGCCCCGGTGCGGTGCTCGCCACCGACCCCGCCGCCACGGGCCCGCTCACCATCGAGTCCGGCCGGGTGCACAGCGGCCGGCTGATGCTTCGCTTCGCCGGCGTCCGCGACCGCACCGGCGCGGAGGCCCTGCGCAACACGCTCCTGATCGCCGAGGTCGACCCGGAGGAGCTGCCGGAGGACGAGGACGAGTTCTACGACCACCAGCTCATGGACCTCGACGTCGTCACCCAGGACGGCACCGAGGTCGGCCGGATCACCGAGATCTCGCACCTCCCCTCCCAGGACCTCTTCATCGTCGAGCGCCCCGACGGCAGCGAGGTCATGATCCCGTTCGTCGAGGAGATCGTCGTCGAGATCGATCTCGAGGAGCAGAAGGCCGTCATCGACCCGCCGCCCGGCCTCATCGACGACCGGGCCGAGATCGCGTCGGCCCGGGACGCCGCGGAGGAAGAGGGCGCATGAGGCTCGACGTCGTCACGATCTTCCCCGAGTACCTCGAACCGCTGAACGTCTCGCTCGTCGGCAAGGCACGCGCGCGTGGCCGCCTCGACGTCCGCGTCCACGACCTGCGGGAGTGGACCCACGACCGGCACAACACGGTCGACGACACCCCCTACGGCGGCGGCCCCGGCATGGTCATGAAGACCGAGCCCTGGGGCGAGTGCCTCGACGACGTGCTCGCCGACGGCTACGAGAGCGGGGCGCAGGGGCCCGCCCTGGTCGTCCCGACACCCAGCGGGCGCCCCTTCACCCAGGAGCTCGCCGTGGAGCTCTCACAGCGCCCCTGGCTGGTCTTCACGCCCGCGCGCTACGAGGGCATCGACCGCCGCGTCATCGACGAGTACGCGACCCGTGTGCCGGTCTACGAGGTCTCCATCGGGGACTACGTGCTCGCCGGGGGAGAGGCCGCCGTCCTGGTCGTCACCGAAGCGGTCGCCCGGCTGCTGCCCGGCGTCCTCGGCAACGCCGCCTCCCACGAGGACGACTCGTTCGCCCCCGGCGCCATGGCCAACCTCCTCGAGGGGCCCGTCTACACCAAGCCGCCGGCCTGGCGCGGGCGGGAGATCCCCGAGGTGCTGCTCAGCGGTCACCACGGCAGGATCGCCCGCTGGCGACGCGACGAGGCGCTGCGCCGCACGGTCCGCAACAGGCCGGATCTCGTCGAGCGCACCAACCCGAAGACCTTCGACAAGAAGGACCGCGAGATGCTCTCCATCCTGGGATGGCGGCCGGGTCCCGACGGGCGATTTGGGCCGACGCCCGAGGTCGTGGAAGAATAGGCCGCTGCTGTACGTCCAGCCTGCGCCCCTGCCACAGGGGGAACGACGCCGGCCCGACGCGATCAGCTACCGAAACTCATCACATACCTCCCGCCGATGACCTGTGGCATCGGTGAAGAAAGCAGACGATCATGTCTCACCTGCTCGACTCCGTCGACTCCGCGTCGCTGCGCAGCGACATCCCGGCCTTCCGCCCGGGTGACACCGTCAACGTCCACGTCCGCGTCATCGAGGGCAACCGCTCTCGTGTGCAGCAGTTCAAGGGCGTTGTCATCCGCCGCCAGGGCGCCGGTGTCCGCGAGACCTTCACGGTCCGCAAGGTCTCCTTCTCCGTCGGCGTCGAGCGCACCTTCCCGGTGCACACCCCGATCGTCGAA
>NZ_WWIA01000419.1 GCF_009870065.1 Streptomyces sp. SID5785
TGGTGTACGCCCCTTCGTGCGGGACCCCGTCGAAGACCGTCGACCCCGCGGGGCCGACCATCGACTCGGCGCGCCGGCCGCCGACTTCCGTGAGCCGCGGGTAGCCGGGGACGGGGAGCCGCCAGCCCTGGTCGTCGGTGAGGTGCAGCTGCAGCACGTTGATCTTGTGCAGGGCGAGCAGCTCGACGTAGCGGCGCAGCAGGGAGACCGGCTGGAAGTGCCGGGCCACGTCGAGCATGAACCCGCGCCAGCGGTGGCGCGGCACGTCCGTGATCTCGACGCAGGGCAGCAGCAGCGGGGCCGCGGGCCGGCCGGTGAGACCGCCGGGTGCCAGGAGCTGGCGCACGGTCTGCACCCCGCGCAGCAGCCCGGTCGGCGCGGCGGCCCGCAGCAGCACGGCGTCCGGCGCCACGGTCAGTCCGTACCCCTCCTCGCCGAGACCGGCCAGCTGGGGGTCGAGCGCGACCACGAACGCCCCGTCGGGGGAGGGCACGAAGGGCAGCCCCACGGTCGCGCGCAGCAGACGGGCGGCGGCCTCGGAGCCGGGGGACAGGCGCAGGCGGGTGCCGGCGTCGAGGGTGAAGCGGCCGGGGCGATGGGCGACGTGGGTGGGCTGGGGGACCAGGGCGGGGCGCGCGGCGGACACGGGGTACCTCCGGGACACGTGGGGTGGGGGGGGTCAGCCCTTGACGGCGCCGGCCGCGAAGCCGCTCGTGACGTGCCGCTGGAGCAGCAGGAAGATCGCGAGCGCGGGCAGGGCGAACAGCGTGGAGGCGGCCATGGTGGCGCCCCAGTCGGTGCCGAACGTGTTGTGGAACGAGGACAGCCACACGGGCAGGGTTCGGTGGTCCTGCTGCTTGATGATGAGGAAGTTGGCGTACGCGAACTCGTTCCAGGCCGTGATGTAGCCGAACAGCGAGGTGGCCATCAGCCCGGGGGCGAGCAGCGGGAACGCGATGTGGCGGAAGGCGCCGAGCCGGGTGCAGCCGTCGACCTGCGCCGACTCCTCCAGCTCGGCGGGGATCGTGGAGATGAACCCGCGCAGCACGACGACGGTGAACGGCAGCGTCATCATGAAGTACACGAGGGTGAGCGTCGGCAGCCGGTCGAGCATGTCGGTGTCGCGGGCGATGATGTACACGGGAATGATCAGTGACTCCCACGGCGCCATCTGGGCGATGAAGACCAGCAGCATGAACTGCCGCCGACCGCGCCAGCGCATCCGGGCCACGGCGAACGACGCGCCGAGGGCGACGACCAGCGCGAGCAGGACCGCCGCCAGCGTGACCAGCACGCTGTTGCGCCAGAACAGTCCGAAGCCGTCGGCGCCGACGGCCCGCCGGAAGTGGTCGAACGTCCAGGTCCGCGGGAGCAGGTGCGGGTGGTCGGACTGGATGTCCCGGTTCGGTGTGAACGCGGTCGTGATCATCCAGTACACGGGGAAGAGGCAGACGGCGATCGTGACGACGGCGCCCGCGTGCAGAGGCAGACGGCGCACCGCCCGACGCGTGCTCACAGCTCGGCCTCCTGACGGAACATCTGCCGGAAGTACACGACCAGCACACCGGACATGAGCAGGACGGTGACCATCGACGAGGCGGACCCCAGGTCGTAGCGCTGCTGGGAGAGCGCGGTCTGCACCGCGTACACGGGCAGGATCGTCGTCGCGTCGCCCGGGCCGCCGCGGGTCATCACCCAGATCTGGACGAACGCGCGGAAGGTCCAGATCACTTCGAGCGACAGCACCAGCATGAAGATCGGCCGCACGATCGGCAGGGTCACCGACCGGAAGACCCGGGCACCGGACGCGCCGTCGATCCGGGCGGCCTCGTACAGCTCGGCCGGCACGGTGGTCAGCGCCGAGTACAGGGTGATCGCGGCGAACGGCAGCGACTGCCACACCACCAGCGCGACCAGGATCCCGAACGCGGCGCCGCCGTGCGCCAGCCACGGGTACCCCTCGAAGGAGGCGAACCCGAGGCCGGTCAGTGTGTGGTTGACGATCCCGAACTCGGAGTGGAACAGCCACTGGAAGACGGTCGTCGCCGCCACGACCGGCATCGCCCAGGTGAGGACCAGCGCGCTGAGCACGGCGGTGCGCCAGCGCCGGCCCAGCCGTTCGATCATCAGGGCCACCAGGGTCGACAGCACCATGATGAGGGCGACGCTCAGCGCCATGAACAGGAAGGTGCGGCGTACGACCGTCCAGAAGCGCGGATCGGCCAGCAGCGTCCGGTAGTTGTCGAGCCCGACGAACCGCGCGTCGCCCAGGATGAGCTGGCGCAGCCGGAAGTCCTGGAGGGAGATCAGGACGGCCCGGGCCAGGGGATAGACGAGCAGATACAGCATGCCGAGCACGGCCGGAGCGGCCAGGAGATACGGCCACACGCCGGCCATGGTGGCCCGGCGGGCCGGGCCCGCCGGGTGGCGGGGCGGCCGGACCGGGGAGCGGGGCGCGGTCCGCTCACGCACGACGGACACGGCACACCTCCTTCCTGAATCGGGGACGGTGACGGGGACGGGGGCGGGGACGGGCGGTCCGGAGGGACGTCACGTGTGCGGGTGCCGGGCAACCCGACGTGCCCGTCAGGTGCCGGACTTCATCGGCCGGACGTCATCGGCCGGACTTCATCGCCTGTGTGATCGCGTCGGACGCCTCGGCCGCCTGCGACGCCGCGTCCTTGCCGGTGAGGACCGCGGTCATGTAGTCCTTGATCGGGTTCTTGGCCTCAACCGCGGCCCAGCCCGGCGTGTTCGGCGTCGCACGCCCCTCGGCCGCCCCGACCGCCATCGCCGAGGCACCGGGATCGGCGGAGACCGCCGCGGCCAGCGTCGTCCTGTTGGGTACGTAGCTCATCGCGACGGCGAGCTTCTTCTGCCAGGCGTCGCCGGTCAGTTCCTTGATGAACGTGTACGCCGCCTCGTGGTGCTGCGACACCGCGGGGACGACCAGGTCCGACCCGCCGGTGAACACCGCTCCCGGCTTGGCCGCACTCTTGCCCGGGATGGGGAAGAAGCCCAGCTTGCCCTTGAGGTCCGGGTTGTTCTGGACGACGACGTTGGCGCCGCCGGGCGTGCTGATGACCTGGGCCACCTGGCCCTTCGCCATGACCTCGGCCTGCGGCGGCTGGGCCTCGTCGGAGTCCTTGGGCCCCTTGCCGAGTGCCTGCAGCTTCTTGTAGAAGGCCATCGCGCGCAGTGCCTCGGGGGTGTCGAGGGCGCCCTTCCAGGCGTCGCCGGATCCGGTGGCCAGGTCGCCGCCCTCGTCCCAGATGAAGCCCGACAGCGCGTACCAGTTCTGTCCGGGCAGGTAGATCCCCTGCTGGGAGCCCTTGTCGAGCTTCTTCGTGGCGGTGATCCACTGATCGCGGGTCTTGATCCCGGCCGGGTCGACTCCGGCCTTCGCGAAGAGGTCCTTGCGGTAGATGACGACGCGGTTCGCAGCGTAGTAGGGGATGCCGTACTGCTTGCCCTCGTAGGCGCCCGGTTCGGCGAGGCCCTTGAGCCAGGAACCGCCGTCCAGGTCGTCGACCTTGTCGCTGAGGTCGAGCAGCCCGCCGCTCTGGGCGAACTGGGCGACCTGGGTGTTGCCCGTCTCGATGACGTCGGGTGCGTCGTTGCTGGCGAGGGCGGCCGTGACCTTCTCGCCGATCCCGTCCCACTCCTGGATCTGCACGCGGACCTCGATGTCCGGGTGCGCGGCTTCGAAGCCCTTCACGAACTCCTTCTGGAACGCGGCCGAGACGCTGTCACGCATCAGCCACACGTCGACGGTGGTGCGCCCACCGCCGGCCGGCTCCCCGTCGTCGGAGCCGGACGAACTGCAGGCACTGAGTCCGGCGACCGCGACGAGCGCGGACAGGCCGGCGAGCAGACGGAGCTTCACGAGTCACCTCTGGGAGCCGGACCTGACCAGTTGCCGACTGGTCAGGTGACCTCTGATGGTGGAGAAAGGTGGCATGGACCAATGAAGGCGTCAAGAGCCCCGGAAAAACTGGGGAGTTGCCGCGCCTGTTGTCGATCTAGGCACCCACATGGTCAACTGGTCAGGTAACTGGTGGTACGGATCGAGGGGGCGGCACGTGGGCGCCGAAGAACACGGGGTGAGCGGAGGGCGCGAGGGGAGCGTGCCGGGTTCGGTGCTCAAGCGGGAGCGGGTGCGCGACCACATCCTCGAACTCATCGAGTCGCACGCCCCCGGCGACGCCATCCCCTCCGAGCGCACCCTGTGCGCCGGGCTCGGGGTCTCCCGCCCGACCCTGCGCGCCGCCGTCGACGAGCTTGTCGCCGCGGGGCTTCTCGTCCGCGAACACGGCCGCGGGATGTTCGTCGCACCGGAGAAGATCACCCAGG
>NZ_WWIA01000420.1 GCF_009870065.1 Streptomyces sp. SID5785
TCGCGCAGTTCCCCGCGCCCCTGACGGGGCTTCGGGCCCCCGGCGGACCACGGACGATCCGGGACGGGTGCGCCCAGCGCGGGGCCGACGCCCCCGGAGGGGGCGGGAGGGTGGGAGAAGGGCCGGGGCGCAGGACTCCGAGCAGCGCCGGGACGGTCGGGCCCGGCGGAACCCGGATCAAGCCGGGGCGCCGGGCCCGCTGGACCCCGCGCAGTGCCGGGCGCGCCGGACCCCGAGATGTGCCGGGGTCCGGGACTCCGAGCGGCGCCGGGCCCGGGGACCCGGCATCGTGCCCGGGGCCCGGCCGCGCCGAACCTGCGACGCCCTCAGCCGCGCCGGACCTGTGACGACCCCGGCCGCGCCGGACCTGTGACGACCCCGGCC
>NZ_WWIA01000421.1 GCF_009870065.1 Streptomyces sp. SID5785
CCGCGCCGGCTCCAGGAGCTGCGGCTCGCGCTGACCACGGCGACCGCCGAGCTGTCCCAGCTGCACGGCCGCTCCCCCACGGTCCACGAGCTGGCGGAGAAGCTGGGCATCTCCGAGGAGGAGGTCCTGGAGGGCCTGGAGTCGGCCAACGCGTACTCCACGCTGTCCCTGGACGTCCCGGACACCGACGACGAGTCCCCCGCCGTCGCGGACACGCTGGGCGCCGAGGACGAGGCCCTGGAGGGCGTCGAGTACCGGGAGTCGCTCAAGCCGCT
>NZ_WWIA01000422.1 GCF_009870065.1 Streptomyces sp. SID5785
CGAGGGAGAAGGTCATTTCGTGGTGGTGGTGTGTGCGGTGGGCGGGGTCGCGGCCGGTGTAGGTGAGTGTGTCGTGCATCCAGCCCATGTTCCATTTGAGGCCGAAGCCGAGTCCGCCGAGGCCTGTGGGGCCGGTGTGGTGGGTGGGGCGGGTGACGCCGTCCCAGGCGGTGGATTCCTCGGCGATCGTGACGATGCCGGGGCAGCGGCGGTAGACGGTGGCGTTCATTTCCTGGAGGAAGTGGACGGCGTCCAGGTTTTCGCGGCCGCCCGATTCGTTGGGTTCCCAGTCGCCGGGTTCGCGTGAGTAGTCGAGGTAGAGCAGGGAGGCGACGGCGTCGACGCGTAGTGCGTCGATGTGGAATTCCTCGCACCAGTAGACGGCGTTGGCGACGAGGAAGTTGCGGACCTCGCGGCGGCCGAGGTCGAATTGGAGTGTGCCCCAGTCGGGGTGGGCGGCGCGTCGTGGGTCGGTGGGTTCGTAGAGGGGGTGTCCGTCGAATTCGGCGAGGGCCCAGGTGTCGCGGGGGAAGTGGGCGGGGACCCAGTCCATGATGACGCCGATGCCGGCTTGGTGGAGGGTGTCGATGAGGTGTTTGAGGTCGTCGGGGGTGCCGAGTCGGCTGGTGGGGGCGTAGTAGCCGGTGACTTGGTAGCCCCAGGAGCCGCCGTAGGGGTGTTCGGCGAGGGGCATGAGTTCTACGTGGGTGAAGCCGAGGTCGGTGATGTATGCGGGGAGTTGTTGGGCGAGTTGGCGGTAGGTGAGTCCGGGGCGCCAGGAGGGGAGGTGTATTTCGTAGACGGAGAAGGGTGCTTCGTGGACGGGGCGGTGTCCGCGGGTGGTCATCCAGGTGTCGTCGTGCCAGGTGTGGTGGCTGGTGTGGGTGCGGGAGGCGGTGGCGGGGGGTGTTTCGGTGTGGCGGGCCATGGGGTCGGCGCGCAGGGTGTGGGTGCCGTCGGGGCGGGTGATGTCGAATTTGTAGAGTTCGCCCTCGTCGATGCCGGGCACGAACAGTTCCCAGACACCCGACGAGCCGAGCGAACGCA
>NZ_WWIA01000423.1 GCF_009870065.1 Streptomyces sp. SID5785
AGGCTTAGCTTCCGGGTTCGGAATGTAACCGGGCGTTTCCCTCACGCTATGACCACCGAAACCCTATCAGTTGTCCCATTCCTGGAAATGGGAACCCGAACAGGGCAGCGAACAAGCACACTCTTCAATTAAGTAGTGAAACTGTTCAGCCAGCACAACCGTTCGTTGTCTGAGAACAAACACAGTGGACGCGAGCAACTGAGGACAAGCCCTCGGCCTATTAGTACCAGTCACCTCCACCCGTTACCGGGCTTCCAGATCTGGCCTATCAACCCAGTCGTCTACTGGGAGCCTTACCCCATCAAGTGGGTGGGAATACTCATCTCGAAGCAGGCTTCCCGCTTAGAT
>NZ_WWIA01000424.1 GCF_009870065.1 Streptomyces sp. SID5785
GACAGGGCGCCGCAGGTGACGGCGAACGTGAGTGCCTCGTCAGGGGAGTGGCCGTCCAGGGTGGCGGCGACGAATCCGGCGTCGAAGCTGTCGCCTGCGCCCACCGTGTCCTTGGGGTCGGCAGGCACGCCCGGGGAGGTCAGGAGGCGCCGCCCGTCGTGACACAGCGCACCCTCTGCACCCTTCTTGACGACGGCCAGCGGGCCGCGTGCCGCCAGGAGTTCCGCTGCGTCCTCCGGTGTCCGCGCGGCCGGTCCCGCCAGACACAGGGCCTCTGCGGCGTTGGGCAGCAGGATGTCGGTCTGTGCGAGGACGGCGCTCAGTCCCGCCCAGGTGCCCGACGGGTCGTCCTGGGGGTCGAGGGAGGTGGTCGCGCCGTGCGAGCGCGCGGTGCGCAGCAGGTCCGGCAGGTCCGCGGCCAGACGTGGTTGCAGGAAGTACGAGGCGCTGTGGACGTGCCGGGCCGCGGCGAGCAGGTCGTCCGGGACGTCCGCGCCGCTGGTCGCGGCGAGCGTGCCGGTCGCGGTGAGGATCGCGCGGTCGTCGCGCTGTGTGAGGACGACCGTCAACGGCGTCGGCAGCGTGGGGTCGAGGTGCAGGGCGCTGGTGTCGA
>NZ_WWIA01000043.1 GCF_009870065.1 Streptomyces sp. SID5785
CCCGTCGGCGGGCAGTACACATGCAGCCCCTCGTGCTCCTTGTGCACCGTCAACTCGCCCTCGCACGTGGTGACCTCACCGTCGTACGCGAGCGGGGTGCCCGGCGTCACGCCGTCCACGTGCAGCCGGGTGACCCGGGTCGCCGCGTGGACGGGGGAGCGGGACAGCGGGCCCGCGAGCGCCGCAGCCAGCAGCCGTAGGCCGGGCAGCCGCCCGCCGTCGACCGTCCGCACGTCGAGCAGTCCGTCGGCGAGGTCGGTGCGGCGGCCGTTGGTGAGCCCCATCCGCCGGTAGATGCAGTTGCCCGCGAACAGCAGCCACATCGGGCGGCGCTTGCCGCCCGCGAGGATCTGCAGCGGATGGTCCCTGCGCAGCACGTGCACCGCCGCCACGATCTCCGCGAGCGGCCCGCCGATCCGGCCCGACCAGCGTTCCCGCTCGCGCACCAGCTCCGGATAGACACCCAGGCTCAGCGTGTTGAGGAAGACCCCCGAGGTGCCGCCCGAGCGGAAGCGGCCCAGGTCCACGGCGACCGCGTCGCCGTTCTCCACCGCCCGCACCAGATCGCCGGCCTCCTCCACGCCCAGGTCGAGCGCGAAGTGGTTCAGGGTGCCGCCGGGCAGCACCGCGAGCGGCAGCCGGTGCCGCGCCGCGATCTCCGCCGCCGTGTTCACCGAGCCGTCCCCGCCCGAGACGCCGAGCGCGCGGGCCCGGGTCGCCGCCCGTTCCAGCTCCGTCGCGAGGTCCGCGCCCTCGCACTTCACGAACTCGGCGCGGGGCAGCGCGTCCTCCAGGGCCCGGACCCGCTCGGGGCTGCCGGCCTGCGTGTTCACCACCATCACGAGCCCCTCGCCGCCCGGCAGCGCCGGCACCCCGTCGACCACGGGCCGGCCCGGCGACGGGAGCTGGTCGCGGGTCGGCACCATGCCCCGTATCGCGTAGGCCGCACCGATCCCGAGCGCCGCCCCCGCCACCACGTCACCCGGGAAGTGCGCGCCCGTGTACACGCGCGACGCCGCCACCGAGAACGCCACCGGGGCGAGCACCGCACCCCAGCCCCGCGACTCCATGGCCACGCCCGTCGCGAACGCCGCCGCGGACGCCGCGTGCCCCGACGGGAACGACGTCGTGAACGGCTGCCGGCGCAGCTGCCGCGCGAGCGGCACCGCGTCCAGCGCCGGGCGCGGCCTGCGCACCGACCGCTTGCCCAGCGTGTTGATCGTCGCCGAGGCCAGCGCCAGCGAGGCCACCCCGCGCACCGCGGCCCGCCGGGCCCGCGGCGACCCGCTGAGGGCCAGCGCGCCACCCGCCGCGAACCACAGCGCCCCGTGGTTCGCGGCCCGGCTCAGCCGGGGCAGGACGCGCTCGGCGCCGGGCCAGTGCGCCCCGGCGGCGAACTCGAAGGCGCGCAGGTCGAGCCGGGCCAGGCGGCCGCCGGGCAGCCGCCCGGCGCCACTCGGGCCCGCACTCCTGGACATGAGGTCACGCAGTGATCGCATGCCGGACCACTACCCAGCCGGCGTGATCCCACGTCCCCGTCCCGCCCCGACCACCGGGATGCCGCGCGGCGGCGGGAAAAGCGAGTTGCCCGCGACACGCCCGGCCGCACAGAATGCGCAATCATGGGACATCTGGAAGCCGCGCACCTCGAGTACTACCTGCCGGACGGGAGGGCGCTGCTCGGCGACGTGTCGTTCCGCGTCGGGGAGGGCGCCGTCGTCGCCCTCGTCGGGCCCAACGGGGCGGGCAAGACGACGCTCCTCAGGCTGATCTCCGGCGAGCTCCAGCCGCACGGCGGCGGCGTCACGATCAGTGGCGGCCTCGGTGTCATGCCCCAGTTCGTCGGCTCGGTCCGCGACGAGACGACCGTGCGCGACCTGCTCGTCTCCGTGTCCACCCCGCGCATCCGCGACGCCGCGGGCGCCGTCGACCGGGCCGAGCACGGCATCATGACCGTCGACGACGAGGCCGCGCAGATGGCGTACGCGCAGGCGCTCTCCGACTGGGCCGAGGCCCAGGGCTACGAGGCGGAGACGCTGTGGGACATGTGCACCACGGCCGCGCTCGGCATGCCCTACGACCGGGCGCAGTTCCGCGAGGTGCGCACCCTCTCCGGCGGTGAGCAGAAGCGGCTCGTCCTCGAGGCGCTGCTGCGCGGCACGGACGAGGTCCTGCTCCTCGACGAGCCGGACAACTACCTGGACGTCCCCGGCAAGCGCTGGCTGGAGGAGAAGCTCCGCGAGACCCGCAAGACGGTCCTGTTCGTCTCCCACGACCGCGAGCTCCTCGCCCGCTCCGCCGAGAAGATCGTCAGCGTGGAGCCCGGCCCCGGCGGGGCCGACGCCTGGGTGCACGGCGGCGGCTTCGCCACGTACCACGACGCGCGCCGCGAGCGGTTCGCCCGCTTCGAGGAGCTGCGCCGCCGCTGGGACGAGAAGCACGCCCAGCTCAAGAAGCTCGTCCTCAACCTGCGGCAGGCCGCCGCCGTCTCCCACGAGATGGCGTCCCGGTACGCGGCCGCCCAGACCCGGCTGCGCAAGTTCGAGGAGGCGGGCCCGCCTCCCGAGCCGCCGCGCGAGCAGGACATCACCATGCGCCTCAAGGGCGGCCGCACCGGCGTGCGCGCCGTCACCTGCCAGGGCCTGGAGCTGACCGGCCTGATGAAACCCTTCGACCTGGAGGTCTTCTACGGCGAGCGGGTCGCGGTCCTCGGGTCGAACGGCTCGGGCAAGTCCCACTTCCTGCGCCTCCTGGCCGGGGACGGGTCCGTCACGCACACCGGTGCCTGGAAGCTCGGTGCCCGCGTCGTGCCGGGCCACTTCGCGCAGACCCACGCCCACCCCGAGCTGCAGGGCCGCACCCTGCTCGACATCCTGTGGCGCGACCACGCCAAGGACCGCGGCGCGGCCAGCGGCCTGCTGCGCCGCTACGAGCTGACGGCCCAGGCGGAGCAGGCCTTCGAGCGGCTCTCCGGCGGCCAGCAGGCCCGGTTCCAGATCCTGCTCCTGGAGCTCGCGGGCGCCACGGCCCTGCTCCTCGACGAGCCCACGGACAACCTCGACCTGGAGTCCGCCGAGGCGCTCCAGGAGGGCCTCGAGGCGTTCGACGGCACGGTCCTCGCGGTCACCCACGACCGCTGGTTCGCCCGCTCCTTCGACCGCTTCCTCGTCTTCGGCTCCGACGGCCGGGTCCGCGAGACGCCCGAGCCGGTCTGGGACGAGCGCCGCGTGGAGCGCGCCCGCTAGCGACGTCTCGCCGTCGCGCCCTTACGCTGATGCGTCGAAGGACCGGGGACGAGGCATCGGGGGAGTCGCGGTGGACAGAACGTCCTTCCGTACGGGTGACGTCGGCGAGGCGATGCAGGCGATCCAGGACGCGTTCTACACGAACCGGCTCGACGTCCTGGCCCGCCCGGAGCGGTTCGGCGCCGCCTTCGAGGTGCTCGAACTCGACGGGATCACCCTCGGCGACCTCGTCTGCGGCGCCGATGTCAGCGTCCGCTGCGGCGAGTTGGGCGCCTACCACGTGAACATACCCGTGGGCGGCCCCATGGCCTGGCACCAGGCGAGCCGCCCCGAACAGATCACGGCGCCCGGCTCCGCCGCCCTGTTCCAGCCGGTCGGGTCGACGTCCGTGGACCGCTGGGCGGGCGACGGCCGGATCATCGCGCTCAAGATCGACCGCCGCCTGCTGGAGAGCCGGATCGAGGAGCTGACCGGCCGGCCGCCGCGCACCCCCGTCGTCCTCGACCGGGAGCTCGACCTGACCACCGGCCGCGGCCGGGCCTGGGCCCGCCTGGTCCGCAGCCTCGTCGCCGACCTGCACGACGACGCCCGGCTGCTGACCCACCCGCTCGTCGCGGCCCCGCTGCGCGACGCCGTCGTCAACGGACTGCTGCTCGCCGCGGGCCACCGCTACCGCGACCAGCTCGACGACCCCGCGCGCCCGCTCGGCCCCGCCCCGGTCAAGCGCGCCGTCGAGGCCCTGCGCGCCCGCCCCGACCACCCCTTCACCACCATGGAGCTCGCCGCGGAGGCCGGGGTCGGGGCCCGTCGGCTCCAGGAGGCCTTCGGCCGCTACGTCGGCATGCCCCCGATGGCGTACCTGCGCGCCCTGCGGCTGGAGCGGGTGCACGAGGACCTGCGCGCCGCCGACCCGGGGAGCACCACGGTGAGCGCCATAGCGCACAGCTGGGGCTTCGGACACCTCGGCCGCTTCGCCGAGCAGTACCGGGCCCGGTACGGGTGCGCGCCCTCGGTGACACTGCGCTCCTGACTCCGGGCGGGCCGGGCACCCGGCGCGGGCCGGGTGCGCTATCCGGACAGCGGGCGCGCTCAGCGGATCGTCCGGGCGGCCGCCGGTGGCCTACGGTCGAGCGGTCACCGGGGGCCGGTCCCCGGCCCCGGCGTGCGAGCGCCCGGGCCGCCGACCGTGACGGATTCCGGTGACCACCCGGCCCGGCCCCCTGTGCCGGGCCGGCACCTGCCCGCGGGCTCGGCCTCCCCCCGGACAACGCCGGGCCCGTGGCGCAGGAGCGACCGTCACCGGCCCCGGCCGCCGACCGCGTGCCCGTGCCTGTGCCCGTGCCCGTTCTCATCTCTTCTCCTCTCTTCGTCTCCTTCTGTTCGTCCCCCCTTCGGCTCTCCGACGGCCTTCCGGCGCGCCCCCGCGCCCCGGTGGTGTGACCCTGGGACTGATGTGGCCCTTCGACCGGCGCCCGCACCGACCCGGCGGCGCGACGGCAGGCATCCGACGCACGGCACGGAGGCGGCATGCGGCACGCGGACCGCGCGGCCCGGGACACCGGGACGCACCTCGACCGGGGACCCGTGCGCTACGGGCCGGTCCTGCCGGAGCCGGGCCTTCCCGTGCTGCCCGAGCTGAGCGCCGTCGTCGCCGCGGCCGCCGGCCGGCCCTCGCCGGAACCGCCCGGCGGACCGCCCGCCCTCCTGGAGGCGGCCTGCGGCTACTGGCTGCGCCGCGGACTGCCCACCGAACGCGACCGGGTCGTGGCGGCCCCGGGCGCCGCCCCGCTGCTGCTCGCCGTCACCGCCGCGCTCGGCGGCGACGTCCTGGTGCCCCGGCCCTGCCCCGCGTGGTGGGTGCCGCAGGCGCGACTGCTGGGCCGGGACGTGTTCCATGTGCCGACGCCCGCCGAGTGCGGCGGCGTCCCCGACCCGTACGCCCTCCTGGAGACCGTGCGCCGGGTGCGGGACGAGGGCGGGGCGCCCCGGCTGCTCGTGCTGTCCGTCGCCGACGACCCGACCGCGACGGTGCCGCCGCCCGAGGTGCTGCACGAGGCGGTCGAGGCCGCCGTCGGGGAGGGGCTGCACGTCGTCAGCGACGAGACCTGGCGGGACACCGTGCACCCCGGTGCCGACACCGTCCTGTTCGGGCCCGCCGAGATGTACCCCGACGCCGTCACCGTGCTCACCGACCTGACCGGCGCGTTCCTGCCGCCGTCGCTGCCCGCCGCCTGCGCCCGCTTCCCCGCGACCGCGCGGGGCGCCCGGCTCGCCGACCGGGTCCGCGACGTCCTCACCGCCACCGGCGCTCTGCTCGCCGCCCCCGTCGCGGCCGCCGCCGGCCACGCCCTGGCGGAGCCCGAGGGCGTCACCGCCCGCCGCACGGCCGCCGTCGCCCTGCACGCCCGCCTCGCCGGCGCCCTGCACGCGGC
>NZ_WWIA01000425.1 GCF_009870065.1 Streptomyces sp. SID5785
TGGGGGTGGCCTCGAGGTACACACCCAGCTTCTTCGCCGCGGTGGCGGGCTTCATGGTCTGGGTGCTCTGGTGCGAACTCATGAGGTCAAGGGTATCGAGCGTGGCGGAGACCTCCGACCACGCCGGGTAGCCTGGCCGCGTGACAGGCACGGAGCAGACCCCCGCGGCGGACCCCACGGCGACCCCCGGTTTCCGGCTCGCCTACGTACCCGGAGCGACCCCCGCGAAGTGGGTGCGGATCTGGAACGAGCGGCTGCCCGACACCCCCCTGACCCTCGTGCCCGTCGCGGCGGCCGACGTGGACGGCGTGCTGCGCGCGGGGGAGGCCGACGCCGGACTCGTGCGGCTGCCCGTGGACCGTACGTACTTCAGCGCGATCCCGCTCTACACGGAGACGACCGTCGTCGTCGTGCCCAAGGACCACGTCGTGGCCGCCGTCGAGGAGGTCACGCTGGACGACCTCGCGGACGAGATCGTCCAGCATCCGCTCGACGACGTGCTCGACTGGGAGCGGCCGCCCGGGCAGCCCGCCTTCGAGCGGCCCGCGACCACGGCCGACGCGGTCGAGCTGGTCGCCGCCGGCGTGGGCCTGGTCATCGTGCCGCAGTCGCTCGCCCGGCTGCACCACCGGCGCGATCTGACCTACCGGACCGTGACCGACGCCCCCGGCTCCGCGATCGGGCTCGCCTGGCCGGAGGAGCGGACCACCGACCAGGTCGAGGACTTCATCGGCATCGTGCGGGGCCGCACCGTGAACAGCTCGCGGGGCCGCACCCAGCCGGAGCCGAAGAACCCGAAGAGCCCGAAGAAGAACGACCGGCCGGAGCCCCGAAAGAAGGCGCAGCAGAAGACGCAGCAGAAGAAGGCGGGCGGCGGCGCGGGCCGGTCGCGGCAGGGAACCGGCAGCACCGGCGCCGCCCGGCGCGGCAAGCCCCGCAAGCGTTCCTAGGAGACGTCCCCGAACCCGGACCCGAACCCGGACCCGAACCCGGACCCGAACCCGGACCCGAACCCGGACCCGGACCCGGACCCGGACCCGGATGCGGGCCCGGGTGCGCCGGCCCGGAGTCCGTCCATGACCAGGTCGAGCAGCCGCGCGGCGCGCGGCTGCCAGTCCTCGTGCGGGTCGAGCTGCCACAGCCCCGCGATCGCCAGCATGAAGTCGTCGGGACCGACGCCCGGCCTGATCGTGCCCGCGCGTTCGTTCGCTGTCAGGAGCAGGGTCAGGGCCTGTGTCAGCGGGCCCTTGCCGAGGCGCTGGAAGGGGCCGCGGGCACGCGTCGCCGCGCAGAGCGCGTCCGCGAGCCCGGCCTTGGCCATCGCGTACAGGGCCAGCCGGTCCATCCACTCGCGCAGGGCCACCGCGGGCGGCCGGGTGCGCAGGAGCTCCGCCGCCGCGGCGCCGACCTGCTCCACCTCGTAGCGGTACACCTCGAGGACGAGCGCCTCACGGTTGGGGAAATTCCGGTAGAACGTGCCCTGGCCGACCCCGGCCCGGCGGGCGATCGTGCTCAGCGGGGTCTGCGCGGACGTGGTCAGTTCGACCAGGGCGACCTCGAGGATGCGGGCGCGGTTGCGCTGCGCGTCGGAGCGCTGCACGGGGCGGTCGCCCGGCTCGTTGCTCACAACTCCTCCTTCGGCCGTGGCGCGGAAACGTCCTTGCTGGGCGGACAGTTGTCCATTACGTTACTGAACCTCAGACCGGACAGTTGTCCGCTTCGGCCCCGTAGCCCTCCGCACACCAGCTCATCGCACCAGACCACGCGAAAGAAGGCTGTTCATGCCCCCGGCCGACCCCGCCACGTCCAGCGTCATCACTCTGCACATCAACGGGGAGAAGTACACCCTGCCCGTCGACCACCGCACCACCCTGCTCGACGCCCTGCGCGAGCGGCTCGATCTCACCGGCACCAAGAAGGGCTGTGACCACGGCCAGTGCGGTGCCTGCACCGTGCTCGTCGGCGGCCGCAGGAGCGTCGCCTGTCTCCAGCTCGCCGTGGCCGCCGAAGGGCGCGAGGTCACGACCATCGAGGGCGTCGCCGAAGGGGACCGGCTGCACCCGGTCCAGGAGGCGTTCGTCGAGCTCGACGGGTACCAGTGCGGGTACTGCACCCCCGGCCAGATCTGCTCCGCGCTCGCCGTCCTCGAGGAGCACGCGGCCGGCTGGCCGTCCGCCGCGACCGAGGACGTCCGGCCCGAGGCGGGCCCCCCGCCGCTCACCCCCGAGGAGATCCGCGAGCGCATGAGCGGCAACCTGTGCCGCTGCGGCGCGTACGTCTCCATCGTCCGCGCCGTCGCGCAGGCCGCACAGCGCACCTCCGGCACGAAGGAGACCGTCGCATGAGGGAGTTCGGATACGAGCGGGCGCTGGACGTCCCCGGCGCGGTGGCCGTCGCGGTCGCCGACCCCGACGTGCGCTTCCTCGGCGGCGGCACCAATCTCGTCGACCTGATGAAGGCGGGCGTCGAGCGCCCGGGCCGCCTCGTCGACGTACGGGAGCTGCCCCTGGACCGCGTCGAGCCCACCCCCGGCGGCGGCCTGCGCATCGGCGCCACCGTCACCAACAGCGACCTCGCGGCCCACCCCGAGGTGCGCCGCCGCTACCCCGCCCTGACCCAGGCCGTGCTCGCCGGCGCCTCCGGCCAGCTGCGCAACATGGCGACCGTCGGCGGCAATCTCCTCCAGCGCACCCGCTGCGGCTACTTCACCGACGTCAGCAAGCCCTGCAACAAGCGGGTGCCGGGCAGCGGCTGCCCGGCCGTCGCCGGGGAGCACCACAATCACGCCGTCCTCGGCGCCAGCGACCACTGCGTCGCCGTGCACCCCTCCGACATGGGCGTCGCCCTCGCCGCGTTCGACGCCGTCGTCACCTACGAGACCGCCGACGGGCCCGGCGAACTGCCGCTCGCCGACTTCTACCGCCCGGTCGGCGACAGCCCGCACCGCGAGACGGCCCTGCCGCCCGGCGCGCTCGTCACCGGCGTCGTCCTGCCGCCCGCGCCCGTCGCCGCCCGCTCCCGCTACCGCAAGGTCCGCGAGCGCGCCTCGTACGCCTTCGCCATCGGCTCGGCGGCCGCCGCGCTCGACGTCCGCGACGGCACCGTGACGGACGCACGGCTCGCGTTCGGTGCGGTCGCCTCCCGGCCCTGGCGGGCCCGCGCCGCCGAGGACGTCCTCATCGGCGCACCCGCCACCGGGGAGACCTTCGCGGCCGCCGCCGACGCCGAGCTCGCCGCCGCCCGTCCCCTCCCGCACAACGCGTACAAGGTGCCCCTCATGCGCAATCTCGTCGTGGCACTGCTCACCGAACTCACCGAGGAGGCCACCCGATGACGACCACGGCGAAACCGGACGCGGTCGGCGTCGCCCGCACCCGCGTGGAGGGACACGCCAAGGTCACCGGCGCGGCCCGCTACGCGAGCGAGATCCCCTTCACCGATCTCGCGCACGGCTGGCTCGTCCTGTCGACGATCACCCGGGGCCGGATCACCGCCGTCGAGGACGCGGAGGTCCGGGCCATGCCCGGCGTCCTGACCGTCCTGCACCACGGCAACGCGCCGCGCGTCAGCGCCGACTTCTTCGGCGCGCTCGGCCAGCCCGACCCGATCGTCGAGGTCTTCCAGCACGACCGGGTGCCGCACGCCGGCTGGCCCGTCGCGCTCGTCGTCGCCGAGACCTCCGAGCAGGCCCGCGAGGCCGCCGAGGCGCTCACGGTCAGCTACGAGGCCGAACCGCACGACGTCGCCTTCAGCGCGGACCGGCCCGGTACGTACACCCCGGAGGGCCGCGAGGACACCAAGGGTGACCTCGCGGCCGAACTCGCCGCGTCCGCCGTCGTGTTCGAGGCCTCCTACACCACTCCCGAGCAGCACCACACCGCGATGGAGCCGCACGCGGTCACCGTCCGCTGGGAGGGCGGCCGCCTCGAGGTCTTCGACGCGAACCAGGGCAGCAAGTGGGTCGCCGACGACCTCGCCCGGATCTTCTCGCTCGACCCCGAGACGGTGCACGTGCGCTCCGAGCACGTCGGCGGCGCCTTCGGCTCCAAGGGGCTGCGGGCCCACCACGTCGCGGCCGTCATGGCTGCCACCGAGCTCCAGCGGCCCGTCCGGATCTCACTGACCCGCCGCCAGGTCTTCGCGACCACCGGCTACCGCAGCCCCACGATCCAGCGGGTGCGGCTCGGCGCCGACCCCGACGGACGGCTGCGCGCCTTCGAGCACGAGGCCCAGTGCCGCACGTCGAACCTGCGCGAGTTCGTCGAGGGCAGCGCCGGATTCGGCCACGCCATGTACGCCGCCGACGCGCTGCGCACCGTGGACCGGGTCTCGCCCGTCGACGTGGCGACGCCCACCTGGATGCGCGCACCCGGCGAGGCACCAGGCTCCTTCGCCGTCGAGTCGGCGGTCGACGAGCTCGCCGGCCGACTCGGCCTGGACCCCGTCGCCCTGCGCCTGCGCAACGAGCCGGACGCCGGACCGCTGTCCGGCCTCCCGTTCAGCAGCCGCAACCTGACCGGCTGCCTCGAGGAGGGCGCCCGCCGCTTCGGCTGGTCGGAGCGCGACCCGCGGCCACGCGCCCGCCGCGAGGGCCGCTGGCTCATCGGCACCGGCGTCGCCGCGTCCACCTTCCCCTCCGGCGCGGCCCCCTCCACCGCGACCGTCACCGCCGAGCAGGACGGCACGTACACCGTGCGGATCGGCGCCGCCGACGTCGGCACCGGCGCCCGCACGGCGCTCACCTCCATCGCCGCGGACGCCCTGGACGTGACGCCCGAGCGCGTGCACGTCCGCATCGCCGACAGCGACTTCGGGCCCGCCTGGGTCGCGGGCGGCTCCATGGGCACCCGCTCGTGGGGCTGGGCTGTCATGGCCGCCGCCGCGGACCTGCGCGAGAAGCTCGTCGCCGGGGTGGAGATCCCGGCCGACGGCATCACCGCCCGCACCGACACGGCCGCCCTGATCGCCGCCCTCGCCCAGAAGGAACGGCACTCGTTCGGCGCCCAGTTCGCCGAGGTCGCCGTCGACGTGACGACCGGAGAGGTACGGGTCCGGCGGCTGCTCGGCGTCTTCGCGGCCGGCCGCATCATCAACCCGCTCACGGCGCGCAGCCAGCTCGTCGGCGGCATGACCTGGGGCCTGTCGATGGCGCTGCACGAGGAGGCCGTCCGCGACGAGGCGTCCGGCGCCCACGTCGGCGCCGACCTCGCCGGCTACCACGTCGCCGCGCACGCCGACGTGCCCGAGATCGAGGCCGTCTGGGTCGACGACCCGGACCCCGACGACCCCGTGGGCATCAAGGGCATCGGCGAGATCGGCATCGTCGGCACCGCGGCGGCCATCGCCAACGCGGTCCACCACGCGACCGGCGTCCGCCACCGCGACCTGCCGATCCGGCCCGACCGGGTGCTGCTCGCCGAGGCGGAGCGGGACGCGCCGCATGCTTGACCTCGCCGCCACGCTCGGCACATGGGCCGCGCAGGGCCGGGAGTTCGCCGTCGCCACCGTCGTCTCGGTGAGCGGCAGCGCGCCCCGGCCGCCGGGCGCGGCCCTGGCCGTCGACGCCGCGGGCGAGGTCGTCGGCTCCGTCTCCGGCGGCTGCGTCGAGGGCGCGGTCTACGAGCTGTGCACCCAGGCGCTGCAGGACGGCGCCGCGCACCGCGAGACGTTCGGGTACAGCGACGACGACGCGTTCGCGGTGGGCCTCACGTGCGGGGGCAGCGTCGAGGTGCACGTCGTCCCGGTCCGGGCGGACTCGTCCGGCCGGGCGGCGCTCGCCGAGGCTTGCGCGCTCGCCGCGCGGGGCGAACCGGTGGCACTGGCACGGGTCCTCGACGGGCCCGGCGGGCTGCCCGCGGACGGACGGCTCCTCATGGTGCGGCCCGACGGTTCGACGGCCGGAGACCTGGGCTCGGCGGACGACGCCGCGCTCGCCGCGCAGGCGGGCGCGCTGCTGGGCCTCGGGAGGACCGGGGTCGCCGCGGTGCCGGAGAGCTCCGCGCGGTGCGGCGGCGATGTCGCGCTGTTCGTCGAGTCGTCCGTGCCACCGGCGCGGATGATCGTGTTCGGGGCGGTGGACTTCGCCGGGGCGCTCGTGCGGGTCGGCAAACTGCTCGGGTTCCATGTCACCCTGTGCGACGCGCGGGGCGTGTTCGCGACCAGGGCCCGCTTCCCGGAGGCTGACGAGGTCGTCGTGGAGTGGCCGGACCGGTACCTGCGCGGTACCCGGACCGACGAGCGGACCGTCCTGTGCGTGCTCACGCACGACGCCAAGTTCGACGTGCCGCTGCTGGAGGAGGCGCTGCGGCGGCCCGCGGCGTTCATCGGGGCGATGGGCTCCCGCCGGACGCACCGCGACCGGCGGGACCGGCTGCGGGAGGCGGGGCTGACCGAGGCCGAACTGGCCAGGCTCCGGTCGCCGATCGGGCTCGACCTCGGCGGTCGGACGCCGGAGGAGACGGCGGTGTCGATCGCGGCGGAGATCGTCGCGGTGCTGCGCGGTGGGTCCGGGGCGCCGCTCAGTGACGGGTCCGGGCCGATCCACCGGGCCCGGTCCTGACCGTCCCGGCACCCCGCGCCCCGCCGGGACGCCGCCTCCGGGTGGTGTCCCGGCGGCCCGCGGCCTCGGTCACACCGGCAGCAGCCGCCCGACCAGGGCGCTCAACTGCCGGGCGTTGCGGCACTCGTACATCGCGGCGACCTCCCCGTACACCCCGGCCGCCGAGTCCCCGGTGTCCCACAGGGACCTCGGCTCCGGGTTCAGCCAGTACGTGCGGCGCGCCACGCGCGTCACCCGGCGCAGCGCGTCCAGGTTCGTCGCCTGCTGGTTGTTGCGGGCGTCGCCCAGGACGAAGACCGTCGTGCGCGGGCCGACCGCCGCCGCGTAGCGCTCCACGAACTCGCCCAGCGCCGTCCCGTAGTCGCTGCTGCCGTGCCAGCCCGTGAGGGTCGCCTCCGCGGTGATGCGGGCGGCGAGGCCGTCCGGGTCGGCCGTGCCCTGCTCGATCAGCGCGGTGACCTCGTCCGTCCGGTTGACGAACGCGAAGACGCGGACCTTGCTGAACTGGTCGTGCAGCGCCTGCACCAGCAGCATCGTGAAGTTCGCGAAGCCCGCGACGGAACCCGACACGTCGCACAGCAGCACCAGTTCGGGCCGGGCCGGGCGCCGCCTGCGCAGCACCGGACGCATCGGCACGCCGCCCGTGGACAGCGAGCCGCGCAGCGTGCGGCGCAGGTCGATCCGGCCGCGGGCGGCCCGGCGGCGGCGCGCCGCGAGCCGCGTGGCGAGCTTGCGGGCCAGCGGGTGCACGGCCCGTCGCAGCTCTGCCAGTTGGGCCTTGCCCGCGTACAGGAAGTCGGCCCGGTCCGCGGTGCGCACGGCCATCCGGCGCGCGATCGCGTCCGTGCCGCGCCGCTCGGCGACCCGGCGGCGCGCCTCGGCCCGCACCAGCTCGCGGAAGTCCTCGATGCGGGCCCGCACCTCGTCGGCCGCGATGCGGTCGGTGAACGCGCCGCTCGCCCCGCTGCCCGCCATGATCCGGGCCAGGAGCGTCTGCGGGCGCAGCCGGTCCAGTGTCTGGTGCGCCGAATGGCCGTCCGAGCCCGGTGCCGAGCCGTAGCCGCCGAGTCCCTCGACCGCCTCGGCGGCGAGCGCGGCCAGGGCCGCCCGGTCGTTCGCCGCGAGGGCCTCGGCGAGCCGGTCGCGCAGGGCGTCCCGGTCGAAGGGGGCGTCCGGCCCGTCCGGGGCGCCGACGCCGCGCGGGAAGTACAGGTCGAAGACCGGGTCGAAGACGGCCCGCTGGCCGCGGTCGTGCAGAAGCGCCGCCGCGAGGCCCTCGCGCAGGTGCTCCCGGCTGTCGAGACCGAGCTCGGCGACGGCCCGCGCCGCGTCGACGCTCTCGCCCGTACCGATCCGCACCCCGTGCGTGCGCAGCGCCCGGACGAGATCGGTCACCCGCTCGGCGACCGACGGGCCGCCGCTCACACGGCGTCCAGGTCGAGCTTGGCCGCGGCGGTGCGCACGTCCTCCTGGTGCTTGAGGACGACGCCGAGCGACTGGCGCACGACCTCCTCGTCGAGCCGGTCCGCGCCGAGGGCGAGCAGGGTGCGCGCCCAGTCGACGGTCTCCGCGACGGAGGGCGCCTTGCGCAGGTCCATCGCGCGCAGCGCGCCGACGACCCGCACCAGCGAGTCGGCGAGGACCCCGTCGAGACCGGGCACTTTGAGGGACACGATCCGGCGCTCCAGCGCGGCCTCGGGGAAGTCGATGTGCAGGAACAGACAGCGGCGGCGCAGGGCCTCCGAGAGCTCCCGGCTCGCGTTCGAGGTCAGCACCACGAACGGGCGGCGCTCCGCCGTGATCGTGCCGAGCTCCGGCACCGTCACCTGGAAGTCGCTGAGGACCTCGAGCAGCAGGCCCTCGACCTCGACGTCGGCCTTGTCGATCTCGTCGACGAGCAGCACCTTCGGGTCGGTGCCCCGGATCGCGGTCAGCAGCGGACGGGAGAGCAGGAACTCCTCGCTGAAGATGTCCGAGCGGGTCCGGTCCCACGTCTCGTCCCGCCCGGCCGTGATGCGCAGCAGCTGCTTCGCGTGGTTCCACTCGTACAGGGCGCGGGACTCGTCCACGCCCTCGTAGCACTGCAGGCGCACCAGCGAGGCGTCGGTGATCGCGGCGACCGCCTTCGCCAGCTCGGTCTTGCCGACGCCCGCGGGCCCCTCGACCAGCAGCGGCTTGCCCAGCCGGGCGGCGAGGAACACGGTGGTGGCCACCGCGGGCGAGGCGAGATAGCCGGTCTCGGCCAGGCGCGCGGTGACATCGTCCACGGACGCGAACAACGGGGCCTCCAGCGGGAACACGGATCGGAGTCCCAGCTGATCAGCAGCTGGCCGCGGCCCACAAGAGGCCGCGGCCGTTCATGGTGAAGGTCACGTCGGACCGCGTCACCGGGGCACCGCGAGCCGCAGCCCGCGCTCCAGGTGCGCCTCGCGCGTCACCGGCAGCCCCGGCCCGGCGGCGGAACCCGACCACCACGCGGCGTCGCCCTCGATGCGGCGCAGCAGGATGCCCTCGCGGATCGCCCAGGGACACAGCGTCAGTTCGTGGACGTCCATCAGCTTCATGGCGGTGTGCCCGACGACCGCCCCGGCGAGCGACTGGGCGGCGCGCGGCGCCGAGATGCCCGGCAGCGCGGCGCGGTCGGCCGCGGGCAGCACCGACAGGTCGGCGATCGCCGTGCGCAGCGCCCTGCGGCTCAACCGGCGCTCCGTGAACGGGCCGTGGCGTCCGGGCGGCGCCCCGCACAGCCGCGCCAGCTGCGTGAACGTCCGTGACGTCGCCGCCATCGTGAGCGGTCCCTCCCAGCGGATCCGGGCGGCCACGTCGCGCAGTTGGTGCCGCACATGGCGGCGCAGGGCCCGCA
>NZ_WWIA01000426.1 GCF_009870065.1 Streptomyces sp. SID5785
TTTGAGTTCGACGATCGTCGCCACGGAGTGCAGCCAGGTGGCAGCGCTGTCGTCGGCGGTGACGCCACCGCTGAGTTCGGTGCCCGCCCGCAGCCACTCCCGCACCAGGGCGGCCGCCTCCGGGCGCGGCAGCGGCTCGGGGAGGTCCGACGCCAGGGTCAGGCCGCCGGCCCGGACGGTGTCGGCGAGGAAGGCGATCGAGCGCGGCTCGGTGGCCAGCCGGTCGAGGACGACGGCCGCGGCCGCGGCGCCGTCGCCGAACAGGGCGGTGCGGCGCGGCCCGGGTGCGGCCGTGAGGCCGTACCGCAGCAGGACCGTGAGGTCGAGCCGGGCCAGCTCGTCGTCCGTGCGGCCTTGCGGGTGCGGGGCGTCGTCGTTCATGGCGGGACCTCGGGTGTCAGGGGGGTCGGCTCGGGCTGCGGCGGGGCTCGGCCCGCGGTCAGCCGACGGTGACGGTGTAGGTGATGCGCTGCGGCGCCCGGGAGGGCGACGGGGAGCCCCCGGCGGAGGGGCTCGCGGAGGGGCCGGTCGTCTCGGGGGGCCGTGTCGCGGTGTTGCCCTGGCAGGTGGTGAACGTGCAGTGCAGCAGCGTGAAACGGGTGGTACCCCTGCCCTTCGCCTCGAACGCGAAGGTGAGCGGGCTGCCGGAGCCGGGCGCCTTGTCGCCGTCCTGCGCGGCGTGTTCGGTGCCGCGGCTGACGAGCACCGCGCGGTCGGGCTCGGGGCCGACCAGGTACCAGTAGTCGCGGGTGGAGGCGTTCTGGTCGACGGTCAGCGTGAAGCGCTCGCCCGGGGCGGCACTGATGCTGGTGTCGTCCACGGGACGGCTCGCGGAGCTCGCCGCGCCGCCGTCCGGCTCACCGGAGCCGGAGTCGGAACCGGAACCGCAGCCCGTGACGAGCGCGAGGAGCGCGACGGCGGCCGCGAGTGCGGCACCGCTCCCGCTAGTTCGGAAGGTAGACGCTGTACGCGTTGGGGAGATCACTGTCGGAAGCCTTGCCCATGTGGCCGTTGATGAAGTCGTCCTCGCTGACCCAGGTCGTGGTGCCCCAGGGGTTGTACACCTGCAGCATGTCACCCTCCTGGGCGATGATCGTCATCGCGTGGGCGCCGTTGTCGCCGGAGACGTCGACCGGCACCGGACGCCCCTGCGCCACCGAGTTCTCGACGTCGGTGAGCACGGCCCTGCGGTCGGCCGCGCTGTCCAGGTCCTGCCGCTGGTAGTCGGTGCCGGTCGCCCCGCCGACGGCGTCGTCGTTGATCCGCTCCTGGCCCTCGGGGCCCATACCGCCCCAGTTCTTGCCGCCGTCGCCCTCGGTGTGCAGCCGGTGCTGTTCGGCCACCAGGCGCCGCTTGAACGCCTCGGGGTCGTCCTCCTGCCCGTCGGGGCCGCCCGTGAGGTCGAGCGCGTAGAGGGGGTCGACCATGGCGCGGGACGTGACGGTGGAGGAGGCGACGCAGGTGCCCTCCGAGCCGTCGCCGCCCTGGATCCACCGCTGGCCGTCGAAGCTGACCTCGTCCTTGTTGTTGTTCGAGCCGTCGGCGGCGAGACCCTCGTCGTCCATGCTGTCCGGGGCGGTGACGACCGGCGTGAGGTGACGGCGCATCCACGCCGGGTCCTTGTCGTGGATCTTGGCCTGGAAGGCGCCGATCTCGTCGACGCTGTGCCCGGCGGCGAGCGCCTTCATCAGGTAGGCCCGCTCCTGCGGGGTCCTCGACGACGCGAGCATGCGCTCCATCGCCGTCTCGTCGTCGAGGCTCAGCAGATCCATCCGGGCCGAGGCGCGCTCCAGGTCGCCCGCCGTGAGGATCTCGTTGAGCTCGGCGTCCGCGCCGGCGACGCCGGTGTCGGCGAGCATCATCTTGTCGACAGCGCTGAGTTCGCTGGTGCCCATCTTCCCGGCGCGGGCCTCGGAGGCCCACTTGTTCAGGTCGCGGGCCGCGACGCGGGTCGCCTCCTGCGCGTCGGAGACCGCGCCGTGCATCAGGTCGACCGCGTACGAGCCGAAGTGGGCGGCGTTCTTGCGGTCCCACTCCTCCTCGTCGTTCTCGTGGAGGTCGTCGAAGAACCCGTCCTTGCCGCCGAGGGTCTTCTTCTGCTCCAGGAGCTGTCCGCGGCCCCGCTCGTCGTCGCGCTGGGCGGCGCCGATCGCGTCGGC
Organism: Streptomyces sp. SID5785; assembly: GCF_009870065.1. Lineage (GTDB taxonomy): Bacteria > Actinomycetota > Actinomycetes > Streptomycetales > Streptomycetaceae > Streptomyces. The sequence goes on from NZ_WWIA01000426.1 coordinate 2,160, forward strand.
CAGCGTCAGGAGCACCGACGCCGCGCCCTGGAAGGCCTCGCTCATCTGGGTCACGGCGCGCGCCGCCGCGTTCACCGCGTCGGACGCCCGGATCCCGGTGTCACCGACCCACACCTCCGTGAGGCCCTTGCGGCCCACGTGGTCGACCTGGTCGTGGATGCTGCCGACGTCGTCGAGCCGGCCGCGGTAGAGGGTGGCGAGGCCTTCGAGGGTGCCCGGGTCGCCGCCGGGGGCGGGCACCGAGAGCGCGTCGTCGATGAGGTCGAGGAGCTCGTTCTTGCTGCCGGCGGCGAGCATCTTCTTGGAGAGGCCGGCCAGCCACGCGAGGCGGAACGAAGGGGACTCGAAAGGGGAGGTGAAGAACGACACCGGTCCGTCCTCAGTAGGCGGACAGGGCCGAGGAGCGCCCGCCCTGTGCCGAAGCGCCGGTGAGACCGCTCAGGGTGCCGACGGCGACGCCGTCCGCGTCGTCCCGCACCCCGCGGTCCGTGCCGTGGTAGGTCTGCTTGGACAACTGCACCTTGGCGCCGAGCTCGTGCAGGGCGGACGCCAGCGTCTTCGCCTCGGCCTCCCAGGCCTTCACGAAGGCGTTGATCGCCGACGCGGCGTCCTCGCCGCCCGCGTCGTCGTACCCGTAGGTCGTGCGGTACTTGACGACGGAGGCGACGCCGTCCATGTCCGTTCCCGCGTCGTCGAGTTGCCGGGCCTGGCCGGTCATTCCCGCCTTGACCTGGTAGCCGTCAGAGCCCACCGCGTCTCCCCCGTACGCCCTGTTGGGCATGTCCACGATCGAACACGCCGGCGGCAGGCTAGCACGCGGTGCGCGCACGGGATCGGGGCCGCCTCCCGCCGCGCACACGTCCTTCACACCCTGCGGCGACGGGGCACACGAGGGGCCCCGCGCGCTCAACCCGCGCGCAGGGTGAACTCGTTGCCGTCGGGGTCGAGCAGCAGCAGCGCGCCGTCGGACCGGGGGCCGCCGGCGCCGGGCAGCGTCGCGCCGAGCGCGACCAGACGGTCGGCCTCGGCGGCCCGGTCGGCCTCGGTCGGGCCGGGCGGCTCCAGTTCGAGGAAGAGCCGGTTGGTCCCGTGCTTCGGGGCCACCGGCGGGCCGCCCCAGGTGATCTTCGTGCCGCCGTCCGGCGCCTGGACCGCGGTCTCCTCGTCCTGGTCCCAGACCAGGGGCCAGCCGAGGGCCGCGCTCCAGAAGCGGCCGACCGCGCTGGTGCCGTCGCAGGCGAGCGCGCCGACGGCGCCGGTCCCGGCGAGGAAGGCGTTGCCCGGCTCGATCACACAGAACTCGTTCCCGTCCGGGTCGGCGAGCACGACGTGCCCCTCCTCCGGGAGTTGGCCCACGTCGAGCGGGCGCGCGCCGTGCGCCAGGGCCCGGTCCACCGTGTCGCGCTGGTCCTGCGCGGAGCTGCTGGTGAGGTCGAAGTGCGCCCGGTTGCGGCCCGTCCTCGGTTCCTGGCCCGGCACGAACCGGAGCAGGTACCCGTCCGCACCGGCGGGCAGCACCTCGGCGTCGCCCCGCGTCCCCACGACGGCCTGCCGGCCGAGCACCGCGGCCCAGAACTCCGCCAGGTCCGCGGGCCGGGCCGCACGGAAGCAGATCGCGAACAGTCGGCTGGTCATCCGGTGGGTCTCCGTCCACCCGGTGGTCGGCGCGGCCTCACGCCACCCCGTCCCGCGCGCGTAGCCTAGGCGCGCCCCACCGCAGCCGCATCCGGGTTTCGTGCCGGTGACGGGTCGCGGAGCAGGGGCAGCAGCCGGTCGCCGATCCGGCGCGTCTCGCGGGCGTAGGGGGTGTCGGAGAGCACGAAGTGCCGGATGCCGAGGGCCCGGTACGCGGCGAGGGCGCCGGCCACGTCGTCCGGTGAGCCGACGAGCCAGGTCGTCGCCGCTCCCCCGCCGCCGTAGCGGCCCGGCGCGGTGTACAGGCAGGTGTCGAGGACGTCGCCGCGTCCGGCGAGGTCGAGCAGGCGGCGCTGGCCGACGGCCGTGCGCCGGTTGCCGGACCACGAGCCGATCTCGCCCGCGCCGGCCGCCATCTTCGCGACCTTCTCCTCGGCGGCGCTCCAGGCCTCCTCCCTCGTGTCCCGCACGACGGTCGTGATCCGCAGCCCGTACTCCAGCGGGCGGTGCCTGCGGCCGAGGCGGGCGCTCAACTCCCGCAGCCGGGCGATGCGTTCGGCGACGCCGTCGAGGGGTTCGCCCCAGAACAGCTGGACGTCGGCCTCGGCCGCGGCGACGCGTTCGGCGGCCGGGGAGGCGCCGCCGAAGTAGAGCGTGGGGTGCGGGCGGCCGGGTGCGTCGCAGGGGCGCGGGGCGACGGTGGACCCGGTGACGGAGTAGTGCTCGCCCCGGAAGGTGACGTGCTCCTCGGTCCACAGGCGGCGCACGAGGTGCAGGAACTCCTCGGTGCGGGCGTAGCGCGCGGCCGGTTCGAGGATCGTGTCGCCGTACGCGGCCGGGCTGTCGACCCCGCTGACGATGTTGACCAGCACCCGGCCCTGGCTGAGCCGGTCCAGGGTGGCCGCCGCGGCGGCGAACTGCGCGGGCTGCCAGTATCCGGGGCGTACGGCGATCAGCGGCTGGAACGTCGTGGTGCGGGCGGCCAGGGTGGCGGCGAGAGTGAAGGTGTCCGGGCGGCCCCAGCCGGTGCCGAGCAGGGCGCCGTCCCAGCCGTGCTCCTCCGCGGCGCGGGCCAGCTCGGTCGCGTGCTCGACGGAGCCCCAGCCGGTCGTCGTGTCGTCGCCGCGGTGGCCGGGCTCGACCGTGTTGGGGACGTACCAGAGGAAGCGGGGGCGGGGTGCGGGCATGGGCGTCTCCTCGTGGGGCGGTGCGGAGGGCGGGTGGACATCCGGTCCCGGGCCGGTGCGCGCCGGAGCGCTCGCGGGCGCTCGCGTCGCCGCGGGACGGACCGGCGGGCGCGGTGAGCCGTGCGCGCGGGGCGGGGTCAGCTACACGCCGCGGCGGCGACGCGCATCAGGTCGACGACCCGCCTCTTCCGGAACCGCCCGAAGATCCCCATGGCAGCGAAGCTAGCCACCGCCCGGCGCGTCTTCAAGGGACCGCCGCCGGCTGCCATCCGGCCGCAACACGCCCGACACACCCGGCCGTACGCCGCACGGACAGGGCGGTCCGCACGCGCACGGGCGCGTGCGGACCGCCCTGCGGATCGGCCGGGGTGCGTCCCGTCGGGGACGCGCTCCTCACATGTTGATCATGTGGCCGGCCAGTCCGTGCACCGCCTCCTTCACCGCCTCGCCCAGCGTCGGGTGCGCGTGCACGTTGCGCGCGACCTCGTGGACGGTGAGGTCCCACTGCTGGGCCAGGGTGAGTTCGGGCAGCAGCTCGGTGACGTCGGGGCCGATCAGATGGCCGCCGATGAGCTCGCCGTGCGTGGCGTCGCTGATCAGCTTGACGAAGCCGGTGGTGTCGCCGAGGCCGTGCGCCTTGCCGTTGGCGGTGAAGGGGAACGTGGCGACCTTGACGTCGTGACCCCGCTCCCGTGCCTGCGCCTCGGTGTAGCCGAAGCTGGCGATCTGCGGCTGGCAGTACGTGGCCCGCGGGATCATCGCGTAGTCGAGTTCCATCGTCTCGGCGTCGCCGATCGTCTCCGCGGCGATGACGCCCATGGCCTCCGCGGTGTGCGCGAGCATCAGCTTGGCGGTGACGTCGCCGATCGCGAAGAGGTGCGGGACCGAGGTGCGGCAGCGTCCGTCGACCTCGATCGCCCCGCGCCCGGTCAGCGCGACGCCGGTGTTCTCGAGTCCGTAGCCGGTGACGTTCGGGGCGAACCCGATGGCCTGGAGGACCTTGTCGGTCGTGAGGACCTTCTGCACGCCGTCCTGGCCGGTGACGGTGACGCGCACCTGGGGGCCGGAGTCGTCGATGGCGTCGACCCGGGTGGAGGTCAGCACGTCGATGCCGGACCGGCGGTACTGGCGGGCCAGTTCGGCCGAGACGTCGGCGTCCTCGAGCGGCGCCATCCGGTCGAGGTACTCGACGATCGTGACCTGCACGCCGTAGTGGTGCAGGACGTAGGCGAACTCGACGCCGATGGCCCCGGCGCCCGCGATCACCACCGACTCCGGCAGCTCCCCCGCGAGGATCTGCTCCTCGTACGTCACGACGCGTGCGCTGCGTTCGGTGCCGGGCAGCAGCCGGGGTGTGGCGCCGGTCGCGATGATGCAGTGGTCGAAGCCGATGGTGCGGGTCCCGCCGTCCGGGCCGGCGACCCGGAGGGTGTGGGCGTCGAGGAAGGTGCCCCGGCCGTCCACTTCGGTGATCTTGTTCTTCTTCATCAGGTAGTGGACGCCCTTGACGCGGCCGTCGGCGACCTTGCGGCTGCGCCGGAAGGCGTCACCGTAGTCGAAGGTGACCTTTCCCTCGGCCCGGATGCCGTAGGTCTTCGCCTCCCGGGTGAAGATGTGGGCCAGTTCCGCGTTGCGCAGCAGGGCCTTCGTGGGGATGCAGCCCACGTTCAGGCAGACGCCTCCCCAGTACTTCTCCTCCACCACCGCGACGCTCAGACCCAGCTGGGCGGCGCGCACCGCGGCGACGTAACCGCCGGGTCCCGCGCCGAGCACCACCACGTCGAACCGTTCGCCCTGCTCCGCCATGTCCCCGTCCTCGTCCTCGTACGTGTCCGTGATCCGGCGCTGTCAGGCTAACGAGTGGCGGGCGCGTACGCTCGGGCGCAGGACCGGCACGGCTGGGGAGGCGACGGTGTTCGGGAGAGGTGCGCGGGGGTGCACGGTCGTCGTGGCCGCGCTCGCGAGTGTGCTCGGGCTGCTCGTCATCGGGCCGAGCGCGCCGGGCGGTGCGCTCATCGCCAAGCCCGCGCTGCCGCCCGGCGCCGCCCGCGGCATCGTGGCGAACCGGGTCATGACGTGGAACCTGTGCAATCCGTGCGGCGGCCGCGAGTACAACGCGGGCCGGGCCGCGGACATCGCGACGTACGCGCCGCAGGTCGTCGGCCTGCAGGAGGCGTGCGTCCGGGACGTGGAGCAGATCCGGGACCACCTGGAGCTGCTGTACGGGCTCGTCTACCACGTCGCGTACGGGTCGGTGCTGCACAACTGGGGCCGCTGCGGCGGCTTCCCGTGGAGTCCGGGCGGCTTCGGGCAGGCGATCCTGTCGGCGGCGCCGATGACGGACCGCCGGCTCGTCGAGTACCCGGACGGCGGCTCCGAGGACCGCGGGTACCTGGCCGTGACCACGACGGTCGGGCACCGGCCCGTGCGCGTCGTCGACACCCACCTCGCGCAGCGCCGCCAGGAGTCGGTCCGGGCGGGCCAGGCGGAGGTGCTGGCCCGGGAGGTGGCCCGGCACGAACGGATCATCGTGCTCGGGGACTTCAACGCGACACCGCAGGCGCCGGAGCTCGCCCCGCTGTGGAAGGTGGCGGCGGACGCGGACCCCGCGTGCGGGCCCACGCCCGGGGAGGGCTGCGCGACGACGACCGACTGGCACAGCAAGTTCGACTACGTCTTCCTGCGCGGCATCGCACCGCTCGCTCAGGGGGTGCACCCGAGCCGCTACTCGGACCACCATCCGGTGCACGCGGACCTCGGCCCGGTCGGGGGGCCGCGGGGCACGACACACGACTGAAAAGAAGCTGTCACACGCGGACCGGAATGCCGGGCCGTGCGGCGCCCGTTCCGACTGACATGACAGTGGGAGTAGCCCTCGACGCGTTCGAGGCGGAGAACCAGGTCGACGCCACCGTCCGGCTCGCACGGGAGGCGGCGGCCGCCGGGCTGCGGTCGGCCTGGTTCGGCCAGACCTTCGGCGCCGACTCGCCCCAGCTCGCGGCGATCGTGGGACGCGAGGTGCCCGGACTGCACGTCGGCACCTCGGCGATCCCCGTCTTCGGCCGCCACCCCGTGCCCGTCGCGAGCCAGGCCCTGACGGCGCAGGCCGCGACGCACGGCCGCTACCACCTCGGTCTCGCGCTCGGCACCAAGCTGCTCACGGAGACGGGCTTCGGGCTGCCCTTCGAGCGGCCCGTCGCCCGGCTGCGCGAATTCCTCACCGCGTTGCGGCAGTTGACCGAGACCGGAGCGGCCGACTTCCACGGCGAGCTGCTCACCGCCACGACGCCGGTCCCGGCGCGGGTCCCGGGCGCGGACGACGGGGTGCCCGTTCTGGTCGCCGCGATGGGGCCGCAGGCGCTGCGGGTCAGCGGCGAGCTGGCGGACGGCATTCTGCCGTACCTGGCGGGACCGCGGGCCCTGGAGGAGCACATCGTCCCGGCCGTCACGGCGGCGGCCGCGGCGGCGGGCCGGCCGGCGCCGCGCGTCGTGGCCCTCGTGCACGGCGTGGTCACCGACGACGTGGCCGCCGTCCGGGCGCGGGCCACCGAGGCGCTCGCGTTCTACGAACAGATCCCGTCGTACGCGCGGGTCATCGGGCTCTCCGGCGGTCGCAGGGCCTCCGACGTGGCCGTGATCGGCGACGCGCGGACGGTCGAGGCCGAGGTGCGCCGCTACCGCGACGCCGGTGCCACCGAGGTGGTGTTCTCCGGGACCGGGATCGCCGGTGAGGCGGACCGCCGGCGCACCTGGGACCTGCTCGGCTCCCTCGCCGGCTGACACCGGCGCCCCCTGCACCACGCCACCCGGCAGCACACGAAGAGACGGAAGAGACGGAAGAGGCGGAAGACATGACGACCGACGCGACGACGACGGACCGCGCGGCCTTCGAGGCGAGCTGGCGGGACTGGCAGCGCGCCCAGGAGGCCCGGCTCGCGGACCCGCACGGGTTCCTGGCCATCACCGGACTGCACTGGCTGGACTCACGGCCGCAGCGCTTTCCCGACGCGCCCGGCACCTGGCACACCGGCCCGGACGGGGTCGTCCTCGCGCTGGACGACGGCGAGGAGGTCGTGATCGGCGGGGTCCCGGTGCACGGCGAGCACCGGTTCGGCGTGCTCGCCGAGCGCAGCGGTGTCGACGTCGAGTGGGGCGACGCCGTCATCGAGGTGGCCAAGCGGGGCGGCCACGACATCGTGCGGCCGCGCCACCCCGACGCCCCGCTGCGCACCGCGTTCACGGGCACTCCCGCGTACGCCCCCGATCCGCGCTGGTCCGTGACCGGCCGCTACGTCCCCTTCGACGCGCCGCGGCCCACCACCGTGGGCGCCGCGGTCGAGGGGCTCGAGCACGTCTACGACGCGCCGGGCCGGGTCGAGTTCGAGCTGGCCGGGCGGCAGTTGTCGCTCACCGCGTTCCCGGGGCGCGGTGCGGGGGCGCTGATGGTGCTGTTCACCGACGCGACCTCCGGGGTGACGACGTACGCCGCCAACCGCAGTCTCGCGATCGCGCCGCCCGCCGAGGACGGCACGGTCGTCCTGGACTTCAACCGGGCGGCGAACCTGCCGTGCGCGTACACGGACCTGGCCACCTGCCCGCTGCCGCCGGCCGGGAACCGGCTGCCGGTGGCCGTCGAGGCCGGCCAGAAGCTGCCGCGCGAGCGCGGCGGCGTCTGACCCCCGGGGCGGAACACGCCCCAGCCGTGCGGGAGCGGTCCTCAGGCCTGCGAGGACAGCGGGGAGTCCGTCCTGTCGCCCACCGAGCCGTGGGTCGCCGACTTCGGCACCGGCCGGTCGTGGCGCAGGGCGGACCAGACCCGGGCGTCCGCCTTCGGCAGCGGGAGCACCCGGCCCGCGTCCTGCGCGTCGTAGGTGACGGGCAGGGTGAGCATGCGGGTGCGGTCGGGGCTGATGCCCTTGAGGTCCTTGGCGAGGCCGAGGAGCTTGTTCGCCGAGGCCAGGTCGGAGTCGGCGCTCAGGGACTTGGTGGCGGTGTCCATCAGGCCGTAGGACTTGGCGGGGTCGCCGAGCGGGTCGACGGAGCGGGCGCGCTGGATCAGCGCCTTCACGAAGGCCTGTTGGAGCTGGATGCGGCCGAGGTCGCTGCCGTCGCCGACGCCGTGCCGGGTGCGCACGAGTTCCAGGGCCTGCTTGCCGCCCAGACGGTGCTTGCCCGCGTCGAGGGCGAGGCCGCTGTACCGGTCGTCGATGGACTTGTGGGTGGTGACATCGACGCCGCCGAGTTCGTCGATGAGCTTCTGGAAGCCCTTGAAGTCGACCTCGAGGTAGTGGTCCATGCGGACGTGCGACATGTGCTCGACCGTCTTGACGGTGCAGGCGGGGCCGCCCACCTGGTAGGACGCGTTGAACATCGCCTGTGACGCGGCCGGGGCGGTACCGCCGTCGGTGCGCCGGCACTCGGGGCGGTCGACCATCGTGTCGCGCGGGATGCTGACGACCGAGGCCTTGCGGTGCGACTTGTCGACGTGCAGGACCATCGCGGTGTCGGCGCGGGCGCCGGTGATGCCGGAGCCGTAGCGGCCCTGGGTGCCGGCCCGCGAGTCGGAGCCGAGCAGCAGGATGTTCATGGCGCCGTCGTGGCGTCCGGCCGGGCGGTCCTTGCCGAGCGCGGCGTCGACGTCGGTGCCCTTGATGTTGCCGTTGAGGTGCTGCCAGGCGTAGGCGGCTCCTCCGCCGCCGGCCAGGACGAGGCCCGCGGCTCCCCAGGCGACCCAGCGCAGTGCCTTGCCGCGGCGCCGGTGCCGGGAGCCCCGCACGCTCGGGGGCCCGTAGTCGGGGGTCGTGATGTCGTCGCTGTTGCCGTGCATGTGGTGCTCCTCGCCGCCCGCGGCGGCCTGCGTCGTCGTCCGGTCCGGCCCCCCGGTCTCAGGCGGCTCAGTACGCGGAGTTGACGTTGTCGATGGAGCCGTACACGGCGGCGGCGTAGTTCGCGGCGGCGGTGATGTTGGCGACCGGGTCGAACAGGTCGGTGGAGGTGCCCGCGACGTGGTAGGCGTCGAAGGTCGGCTGGATGACCTGGAGCAGCCCCTTGGACGGCGTTCCGTTCTGGGCGTTGATGTCCCAGTTGTTCTGCGCGAACTGGTTGCCCGAGGACTCGCGGATGATGTTGCGGTACAGGCCGTCGTAGGAGCCGGGGATGCCCTTGGCCTGCATGATGTCGAGGGACTCGCGGATCCAGCCGTCGAGGTTGTTCGCGTAGCCCTTGGCGCCGACCAGCGAGGCCGTCGTGACGGAGGCAGGGGCGGCGGCCGGCTCGGCGGCGTGCGCGGTGGCGGGGACGAGGGTCAGCGCGGCGGCCACACCCGCGGCACCGGCGATGCCGGCGACGGAGAAGCGGGGCAGACGGGCGGCGAGGGTCCGGGTGCTCTTGATCTTCATGCGGGGGTGAACTCCATGGTGCGTCGTGAGGCCCCGGCGACGGATCCCGCCGGCGGCCGTCCCGGCTGCTGCCCGGAACGACGCACAGCTTTAGGCGCCCCCGGCGAACCACGCAAAGGTGTGACGTACTACCCGGGTACGGAGCAACCGGGCACCACCGCGAAGCCGGACTGCCCCCGGGCCCGGCGTGCGCCTACTACCGCGCTTCGCAGATGACGTAGGTCATATGGCGCGGCTCACTCGGGGGTGTCCGATCCGCCCTTTTCCTCCCTGCGGCGCAGGTCAGCGCGGTCGTCAGCAGTCGATGTCGGCCCGCCGGACGTAACCGAGGAAGTCCCCCGCTTCATCGGTCACGCGCAACATTTCCGGATTTGTCCCACTACCTGCCATCACGGGCCGACCGGCGTCCACCCACCCCACGACATCCGAGAACGGGTTGTTCATCGCGTACAGAGCGGTGTCCTTGTTCGCCGTGCAGACGCCGCCCG
>NZ_WWIA01000427.1 GCF_009870065.1 Streptomyces sp. SID5785
GGTGCTTCGGTGGGGTCGCTGGGCTGCGGTGCGGGCGCGGCGGTCATCGGGGGGTGTGTCCTTCCACCAGTTTCAGGAGTGCGGCGAGGTCACCGGGGTCGGTGTGCGGGTTGAGCAGGGTGGCCTTGAGCCAGAGGCGGCCGTCCATACGGGCCCGGCCGAGGACGGCGCGGCCGTCGGTGAGGAGGCTGCGTCGGATCGCGGCGACGGTGTCGTCGTCGGCGCCGGTGGGCCGGAAGAGGACGGTGGTCAGGGCGGGGGTGTCGTACAGGTCGAGGCCGGGGTGCAGGTCGACGAGGCGGGCCAGGTGGTGGGCGAGCGCGACGACCCGGTCGACGAGGTCGGCGAGGCCGGTGCGGCCGAGGGCCTTGAGGGTGACGGCGGTCTTGAGCACGTCGGGGCGGCGGGTGGTGCGCAGGGAGCGGCCGAGGAGGTCGGGCAGTCCGGCCTCGGTGTCGTCGTCGGCGTTGAGGTACTCGGCCCGGTGGCCGAGGGGGGCGAGGTCGGTGCGGTCGCGTACGGCGAGGAGGCCGGCGGCGACCGGCTGCCAGCCGAGTTTGTGCAGGTCGAGGGTGATGCTGTGGGCGCGGTCGAGGCCGGCGAGCGCGGCGCGGTGGCGGGGGCTGAACAGGAGGCCCGCGCCGTAGGCGGCGTCGATGTGGAGGCGGGCGCCGTGGGCCTCGCAGACGGCGGCGGTCTCGGGGAGCGGGTCGATGAGGCCGGCGTCGGTGGTGCCCGCGGTGGCGGCGACGAGGTGGGGGCCGGGCAGGTCGGTGAGGGCCTCGTCGAGCGCGGCGGGGTCGAGGGTGCCGGTGGGGGCGGGCAGGACGACGGGCTCGGGCAGGCCGAGGAGCCAGGCGGCACGGGTGAGGCTGTGGTGGGCGTTCTCCCCGACGAGGAGCTGGACGGGGTGGGCGGCGGTGCGGGTGGCCTCGCGGGCGAGGAGGACGGCCAGCTGGTTGGCCTCGGTGCCGCCGGTGGTGACGAGGGCGTCGGCCGCCGAGGCGTCCGGGTAGGCCTCGTGGGCCAGGAGGCGGGTCACCTCGGTCTCGAGGGCGGTGGCGGCCGGGGCCTGGTCCCAGGAGTCCATCGAGGGGTTGAGGGCGCTCGCGGCGAGGTCGGCGGCGGTGGCGACGGCGAGGGGCGGGCAGTGCAGGTGGGCGGCGCAGAGGGGGTCGGCCGGATCGGCGGCGCCCTCGGCGACGGCGGCGACGAGGGTGCGCAGGGCGGTCTCGGCGCCGGTGCCGTGGACGGGGAGGAGCTCGCCGGTGGCGTCGCGCAGGCGGGCGGAGACGGTGTCGGGGCCGCCGGACGGGAGGGGGCCGCCCCGGTGGGCCGCGCCGTTCTTCAGGGCGTCGAGCACGGTGTCGAGCAGGGGCCGCAGTTCCTCGGGGCCCCGCTCGCCTCCGGCGAGGGGCGGCAGGTCACTCATGCGGACCAGTCTTGATCGGCCCCGGGCGACCCCCGCCCTGATCAACCGAAGTGGACCCGAAAGGGGGACGTGGTTGCGGGACTTGGGGCCGGGGTGAGGTATAGAGGCCGCGCCGCGGCGGGCCCCACCCCGGCCGCCCGGTCAGGAACCCGCAGCCGCACGCACCCGCAACGCCCGCTCCAGATCGTCCAGCTGGTCGGTCAGCCGCCGCCGCAGCGCGGGCGTCGGGTCCCCCTCCGCGAGGCACTGCTCGCCGAGCCGCAGCGTCTCGGCGCCGATCGCGGTCGAGGGAAAGGCGTAGCGCCCGGCGGCGGCCGCGAGCGCGGGCCCGCGCCGTTCGGCGAGGGCGGTCACGTCGGTGAAGTACCGCGAGACGTATCCGCGCAGGAGGTCGGCCTGTTCGGGCTGCCAGAAGCCCTGGGCGGTGGCCGTGAACAGGTAGTTGGACAGTTCGCGGCCGGGGTCGTCGGTGAACAGGGCGTCCCAGGCGGCGGCCTTGGCCTGCGGGTCGGGCAGTGCGGCGTGGCAGCGGGCGGCGCCCTCCTGCCCGGTGGCGCTGGGGTCGTGGGCGAGTTCGGCCTCGATGACGGCGTCGTCGACGGCGCCGAGGACGCTCATGCGGCCGAGGATGCGCCAGCGCAGTTCGGGGTCGAGCTCGGGGCCGCCGGGGACGCTGCCGCTGTCGTACCAGCCGCGGATGACGTCGGCGTGCTGGGCGGCGTCGATGAGGTGGCGGACGGCGGTGAGGCGCAGCCCGGGGTGGTCGCCGTCCTCGGTGCGGCGGATGAGCGTCTCGCACAGGGAGGTGATGAGGGAGAGCGCGGCGGGGCGCTGCTCGGGGGTGCTGTAGTGGTCGGCGACCTGGGTGTGGGCGAAGGCGAGGACGCCCTGGACGAGGGCGAGGTCGGTCTCCTCGGGGAGATGGGCCTCGGCGGTGTGGAGGTAGGTGAGGGGGTCGAGTTCCCCGTCGCGGACCATGTCGCGCAGCGCGTTCCACAGGACGGCGCGGGTGAGCGGGTCGGGGACGCCGGACAGGCCGCGCAGGGCGGCTTCCTCGGAGGCGGGGTCGAGGCGGATCTTGGCGTAGGTGAGGTCCTGGTCGTTGGGGACGATCAGGGCGGGGCGGGGCCCGCGGAAGGTGAGGGGCTCGCCGCCGGGTACGTCGGCCTCGACGCGCTCGCGCAGGACGAAGGTGCGGCCGTCGGCGAGGTCGCGGTCGTAGAGGCCGACGGCGATGCGGTGCGGGCGGCTGCCGGTGCGGTCGACGGTGAGGGTCCAGGTGCCGCCGTCGGCGGCGGTGACGTGCGGGGTGAGGGTGTCGACGCCGGTGGTGCGCAGCCAGGCGTCGGCCCAGGCGTGGACGTCGCGTTCGGTGCCGGAGGCGAGGGAGTCGATGAAGTCGGCGAGGGTGGCGTTGCCGAACTTGTGCCGGGCGAAGTGGGTGTTGATGCCGGCGAGGAAGTCCTTCTCGCCGAGCCAGGTGACGAGCTGGCGCAGGGCGGAGGCGCCCTTGGCGTAGGAGATGCCGTCGAAGTTGAGGAGGGCGGAGGCGGTGTCCTCGACGGCTTCGGGGGCGACCGGGTGGGTGGAGGGGCGCTGGTCGGCCTCGTAGCCCCAGTTCTTGCGGGAGATGCCGAAGTCGACCCAGGTGTCGGCGAAGCGGGTGGCCTCGGTGAGGGTCTGGTAGCCCATGTACTCGGCGAAGGACTCGTTGAGCCAGATGTCGTCCCACCACTTGAGGGTGACGAGGTCGCCGAACCACATGTGGGCCATCTCGTGCGCGATGACCATGGCGCGGGTCTGGCGCTCGGTGTCGGTGACGGCGGAGCGGTAGACGAACTCGTCGCGGAAGGTGACGAGTCCGGGGTTCTCCATGGCGCCGGCGTTGAACTCGGGGACGAAGGCCTGGTCGTACGAGTCGAAGGGGTACGGCTCGCTGAACTTCTCGTGGTAGCGGTCGTAGCACGCGCGCGTGATGTCGAGGAGTTCGTCGGCGTCGGCGTCGAGGTGGGGCGCGAGGGAGCGGCGGCAGTGGAGTCCGAGGGGCAGTCCGCGGTGCTCGGTGCGCACGGAGTGCCAGGGGCCCGCGGCGACGGCGACGAGGTAGGTGGACAGCAGCGGCGTGGTGGCGGCCTGCCAGCGGCCCTCGCCGAGGTGTTCGGTGACCGAGTTGGCGAGGACGGTCCAGCCCTCGGGGGCGGTGACCGTGAGGTCGAAGCGGGACTTCAGGTCGGGCTGGTCGAAGGCGGCGAAGACGCGCTGGATGTCGTCCATGAACAGCTGCGTGTAGACGTACGTCTCGCCGTCGGTGGGGTCGGTGAAGCGGTGCATGCCCTCGCCGGTGTGCGAGTAGGACATGGCGGCGTCGACGCGGAGCTCGTGCGTGCCCTCGGTGAGGCCGGTGAGGGCGAGGCGGTTGCCGTCGAGGGCGGCGGGGTCCAGGTCCCGGCCGTCGAGGGTGACGGAGTGCAGCTCGGCGGGCTTGAGCTCGACGAAGGTGTCACCCGCGGTGCGTGCGGTGAAGGTGATCGCGGTGCGGGAGCCGAAGGTGTCGGGGCCGCGGGTGAGGTCGAGGTCGACGGTGTACCGCTCGACCTCGAGGAGCCGGGCGCGGGTCTGCGCTTCGTCGCGCGTCAGTACGGACATGGGGGTCATGTTGCCGTACGCCTCCGGCGCGGGAACAGGTCGTGTCCTGTCGCGTGAGAGGCGCGGGCCTGCGGCGCCGAGGTCACGGGGCGCTGACCCGGACCCCGCTCCTCACTCGCCGGAGGGGCCGGCCTTCGGACCGGCGTCCGCCGCGATCTGCTCGTGGTGGCGGATGACCTCGCTGATGATGAAGTTGAGCAGCTTCTCCGCGAAGGCCGGGTCGAGCTTGGCGTTCTCCGCGAGCTGGCGCAGGCGCTCGATCTGGCGGGACTCGCGGGCCGGGTCGGCCGGCGGCAGGGCGTGCTCGGCCTTGAGGTGGCCGACCTGCTGGGTGCACTTGAAGCGTTCGGCGAGCATGTGGACGACGGCGGCGTCGATGTTGTCGATGCTGTCACGGAGGCGGCCGAGCTCGGCGCGGACGGCGGGGTCGACTTCCGTCTGGGGTGCGGGGTCGCTGGTGGTCATGACAGGTCAGCCTACGTGGAGCATGGGCGGGTCGTGGGGGTCGGGGATCTTGTCGGACCAGCCGCCGGGGACGGCGCGGCCCTGCTGTTCGCGGAAGCGGACGGGCGCGGTGCCGACGCGGCGCGTGAACAGGCGGGAGAAGTAGGCGGGGTCGTCGTAGCCGACGCGGCGGGCGACGGCGGCGACGGGCAGTTCGGTGGCGGCGAGGAGTTCCTTGGCCCGGCCGAGCCGGATGCCGAGGAGGTAGTCCTTGGGGCTGCATCCGGCACCGCGGCGGACGGCGGTGCGCAGCTCGGCGGGGGTCATGCCGTGGCGTGCGGCGTGCTCGGCGACGGACAGGGGCTGGAAGGCGTCGCGGGCGAGGGCCTGGAGGACGGGGTCGCCGTCGGGGGCGATGTCGGCGCGGGCGCGGCGCAGGGCGACGAGGAGTTCGTGGACGGCGGCGCCGGTCTCGACCTCGAGGAGGGGGTTGCCGCGGCGGGCGGCGCGGGCGATGCGGCCGACGGCGGCGCGGGCCTGGGCGGCGTCGGAGAGCGGGACGACGGGCCGGTCGGGCTCGATGTAGCCGAGTTCGGTGTAGGTGGCGGCGGCGGGTCCGGTGAAGTCGACGAAGCACTCGTCCCAGCCCGTGCCGCGGTCGGCTCCGTAGTGGTGCGGAACGCCGGGGGTGAGCCAGATCAGGGCGGGCGCGGTGATGGTGGTGCGGCGGCCGTCGGCGCCGTGGAACCATCCGGAACCGGCGCTGATCACGACCGCGACGTGGTGGTCGAGGGTGCGGGGCCCGACGGTGGGGAGCAGTCCGTGCTGCAGTCCGACGCCGAGGCAGACGAGGCCGAGCCGGTGGTGGGCGGGGCTGGGCGTGAAGTAGCGCATCCAGGTGTGATACGTGGGCATCTGTCCCCTCCTGCGATGGTTCGTTCGCCTGGCCGTGGCGGCGGAGCCCTGTCCAACACCAGCCGATCTTTGTCCATGGACCGGGTCGCCCGCCAGAGGTGAAAGTGGCCGCCTGTAGGTGAGCGAGAGGGATGCGATGGACCGGTTCAGGGTGGGCGGGGAGCACTTCGAGGTGGACGGGCGGCCGGTGCGGCTCCTTTCGGGGGCCTTGCACTACTTCCGGGTGCACGAGGAGCAGTGGGGGCACCGGCTGCGGATGCTGCGGGCGATGGGGCTGAACTGCGTCGAGACGTACGTCCCGTGGAACCTGCACGCGCCGCGGCCGGGCGAGGTGCGGGACGTGGCGGCGGTGGGCCGGTTCCTGGACGCCGCGCACGAGGCGGGGCTGTGGGTGATCGCCCGCCCGGGGCCGTACATCTGCGCGGAGTGGGAGAACGGCGGGCTGCCGCACTGGGTGACGGGGCCGCTCGGGTCCCGGATCCGGACGCGGGACGCGGCGTTCCTGGCGCGGGTCGAGGACTGGTTCCGGGTGCTGCTGCCGCAGATCACCGAGCGGCAGATCGACCGGGGCGGCCCGGTGATCATGGTGCAGGTGGAGAACGAGTACGGCAGTTTCGGCTCGGACGGGGAGTACCTGCGGTCGCTGGCGGAGCTGCTGCGCGAACTCGGGGTGACGGTGCCGCTGTTCACGTCCGACGGCCCGGAGGACCACATGCTGACGGGCGGCTCGGTGCCGGGGGTGCTGGCGACGGCGAACTTCGGCTCCCACGCGCGCGAGGCGTTCGCGACGCTGCGGCGGCACCGCCCCGAAGGGCCGCTGATGTGCATGGAGTTCTGGTGCGGCTGGTTCGACCACTGGGGCGCGGAGCACGTCGTCCGGGACCCCGGGGACGCGGCGCAGGCGCTGCGGGAGATCCTGGAGTGCGGGGCCTCCGTGAACCTGTACATGGCGCACGGGGGGACGAGTTTCGGCGGCTGGGCGGGGGCGAACCGCGGGGGCGGCGCGCTGCACGACGGGGCGCTCGAACCGGATGTGACCTCGTACGACTACGACGCGCCGATCGACGAACGCGGGCGGCCCACGGAGAAGTTCTGGCTGTTCCGTGAGGTGCTCGCGCCGTACGCGGAGGGCCCGCTGCCGGAGCTGCCCGCGCGGCCGGCGACGCTGGCGGCGCCGGTGGAGGTGGAGCTGACGGCGTTCACGGAGCTCGACGAGGTGCTTGCGGGGCTCGGCGGGCCGGAGGTCGAGCGGGCGACACCCGCGTCGTTCGAGGAACTGGACGTGGACCGGGGCCTGGTGCGGTACGCGGTGACGGTACCGGGGCCGCGGGGCGGGCTGCCGCTGCGGGCTCACGGGCTGCGCGATCTCGCCGTCGTGCACGTGGACGGGGAGCGGGCGGGGGTCCTCACGGAGGCGGAGCCGGAACTGCCGGTCCCGGTGGCCGGACCCGCGCGCGTGGAGCTGTGGGTGGAGTCCCTCGGCCGGGTCAACTACGGGCCGCGCACGGGCGAGCCGAAGGGACTGACGGGCGGGCTGCTTCACGAGCGGCAGTACCTGCACGGGGTGACCGCGCGCGGGCTGCGGCTGGACGCGTTCACGGCCGACGCGGTGGCGGCGCTGCCGTCCGGCCCACCGCGGGAGGGTCCGCGCGGGCTCTTCCGCGGCGTCTTCGAGGTCCCCTCGCCCGGCGACGCGGCGCTGGAACTGCCGGGCTGGACGCGCGGCTTCGTCTGGGTCAACGGCTTCTGCCTGGGCCGCTACTGGTCGACGGGCCCGCAGCGGTCCCTGTACGTCCCCGGGCCCGTGCTGCGCGCGGGCGTGAACGAGGTGTGGGTCCTGGAGACGGACCGCTCGGGCCCGCCGCGGGTCCGGGTGGACGTGGGCTGACGGACGGCGCGCGGCGGCGGCTCGTGCGCGCTGTCCGGGCCGGGCGGGGTCGCCGTACTCTGGACGGGCCGGGTCCGGGGGCCGTCCCCGGGGGGACGGCCCGGCGCCCCGAGGGGGTGCGCGCGTGGCGAACGGCGGGCCGGTGGTGCACGGCTATCCGCATCTGGAGACGGTGCGCTCGGCGATCACGGCGCTGTACCGGCGCCTTTCGTACGACACGGTGCACGCGTTCGCGACGAGTGTCGCGCCGGTGGACGTGGCGTTCGCCGACACCGACGATCTCTATCCGGGCGTGCAGCGGGTGGCACGGGAGCTGGTGCGGCACTACCGGCTGCCGGACGCGCGGATGATCGTGAGCTTCCGGGAGATGCAGCACGCGGCGAGCGTCGAACTGGCCGCCGGACCCGAGTACTTCATCGAGCTGAACGACCGCTTCCGCACACATCGCCGGGACATCGGCGCGGCGCTCGCCCACGAGATCATGCACGTCTGTCTGCACCGGCTCGACCTGACCTTCCCGGGGACGCGGGACAACGAGATCCTGACCGACACGGCGACGACCTACCTGGGCGCGGGCTGGCTGCTCCTGGACGCCTTCCGGGAGGACGGGGCGTCCTCGCAGAAGCTGGGCTATCTGACACCCGAGGAGTTCGGGTACGTCCTGGCGAAGCGCTCGCTGGCGTTCGGCGAGTCCCCGGAGACGTGGTTCACCAGTGCGCAGGCGTACACCGCGTACACGCAGGGACTCGCCCAGGCGCGGCGGGACGGGCAGCAGCCCCCGCTGACGGCGGCCGGGTGGGCGGGCCGCCGCCGCTACGCGAAGGACCGGCGGCACGCCCAGGTCCACGGCCCGCAGTCGGCGCTCCCGGGCGGACCGTACGCGTTCTCCTCGGGCGGCACACAGGAGCGCTCCGGGCTGCGCGTGGCCTTCCCCTGCCCGACCTGCCACCAGCGCATCCGGGTACCGGTGCGGGGGCGGGTCCGCGCACGGTGCGGACTGTGCCGGACGGTGCTGGAGTGCGACACCTAGACCGTCGAGGGCCCGGAATCCGGGGCCCAGGCGGCGCCGGGGTTGGGTTTTGCCCGAATTGGTTTGTGTTCGGGCGGCTTTCGGGGCGATGGTCGAGGGATGGACGACAAGGGGATGCCGGACGGCTCCGCGCTGTTCGACGCCGTGCTGAGCGGTGACGAGGACGCGGTGGTGCGGCTGCTGCGGGCCGGGGTGCCGGGCGAGGTGCGCGACGAGGACGGGGAGAGCGCCCTGTACCGGGCGGCGATGTGCGACGAGCCGGGGATCGTACGGCTTCTGCTGGCGGCCGGCGCGGACCCGGACGGGCTGAGCTGCGGCACGGATCTGCCGCTGTGCGGGGCGGCGTGCGGCGGGCACGTGGCGGTGGTGCGGGCGCTGCTCGGCGCGGGTGCCCGGGTGGACGCGGTCGAGGAGGGCGGCTTCCGGGCGATGACCTGGGCCGTCCAGCTGGGCCGGGCCCCGGTGGTGCGGGCCCTGCTGGACGGCGGGGCCGATCCGGGGCTCCCCGACGCCAAGGGCGAGTACCCGCTGGTCGCGGCGGCCCGGCGCGGGTCGGCCGACTGCGTACGGGCGCTCCTGGGCTGCGGGGCGCCGGGCGGCGAGCAGGCGCTGGCGGAGGCGCGGCGGTGGATCGGGGTCGACGTGGCGGCCCGGCTGCGGGCGGGGCTGGCCGCCACGTCGCCGCAGGCACGGGACCGGGAGGCGATCACGCAGCGGTTCGCCGAGGACGGCGGGGTCACGGTCTCGGTGCAGCTGCTCGACGAGACGGGGCGCCCCACGACGGGGAACGAGCAGCAGACCGGCCATGCGGCGATCGCGACGCTCCTCGAACGGTCGCTGGGGATCAGGGCACCGGCCGCGGAGCTGGCGAACCGGGCGGTGCGCTCCGGCGACCCGGACGGCGACGACTGGACCGAGGCGAGGGGGGCGCTGCGGGAGCGGGCGGACGAGCTCACCTTCCGCGCGGCCGCCGCGTGGTGTGCGGACCGGGATCCGCTGCGCCGGGCGTTCGCCGCGGACGTGCTGGCCGGACTGGGCCCGGCGCCCGGCCCGTTCACCCCCAGGGCGCTGCCCCTGCTGCGCCAGGTGCTGCGCGCGGCGACGCCCACCGGCTCCCCGTCCGGCTCCCCGTCTGACTCCCCGTCCGACTCCCCCGGCGGCGCCGCGCGGCGGGCGGCCCGGCCCGACCTGCGGTGCGCGGTCGGGGCACTGGGAACGCTGGGCGTGCGCGCGGAGCCTGTCTCCTTCGCGGAACTGGCGCCGTTCGCGGACCATCCCGACCCCGGCGTGCGGCAGGCGCTCGCGGTCGCCCTGCCGGGCTTCACCGCCGTCGGCACGGCGGAGGCCCTCGCCACCGCGACCCACCTCTGCTCGGACCCCGACCCGACCGTCAGGTCCCGGTCCGCGGCGGCCCTGGCGGACGCGGCGGCCGTGACGGATGCCGGGGGCGTGGCTGATGCGGGGGCCGTGGAGTCCGCCGGGGCCGTGGCTGCCGCTGAGGCCGTGACGGACACCGGGGCCGTGGCTGGCCCGGGGGCCGTGACGGATGCCGGGGCCGTGGCTGGCCCGGGGGCCGTGACGGATGCCGGGGCCGTGGCTGGCCCGGGGGCCGTGAAGCATGTCGGGGCCGTGACGGACACCGGGACCGTGGCTGACCCGGGGGCCGTGGCTGGCCCGGGGGCCGCGGCGGATGCAGACGCCGTGGAGTCCGCGGGGCCCGCCGGGCGTCGGGGCGGGGGCGGGGCCGCTCTGCTGGACACCCTCGCCTGGCTGCTCGACGACCCCGTGGACGAGGTCGCCGCGGAGGCGGCCCGGGGGCTTGCGGTGCGGCAGGACCCGCGGGCCGTCGAGCCGCTGGCACGGCTGCTGGCCCTGGCGCCGCCCGGCAGCCACGCCCACGACCTGGCGCAGGAGGCGGCCCGCGCCTGTACCGACGCCCGCACCCGGACCCGCCTCGAGTGGACGCTGCCCCGGACCCCTTGAGCCGGCGCGCGCCGGGCCGTCAGGACGCGCCGTACACCACCCCCGGTGGCGTCGCCCGGGCCAGGAGGTCGCGGGTCGCCTCGCCCGCGGCGGCCGGGGTCCAGCGCTCGGCCTTGTCGACGGTGGGGCCCGGACGCCAGCCCTCCATCACCGTGATGCGCCCGGCCTCGACCTCGAAGACGCGACCGCTCACCCCGTCGCTGGCCGCGCCGGAGCCGAGCCAGACCACCAGGGGCGACACGTTCGCCGGGTCCATCGCGTCGAAGGCGCCGTCCTCGGGTGCGGCCATCGTGTCGGCGAACGTCGCCGCGGTCATCCGGGTGCGGGCGGCCGGTGCGATCGCGTTGACCTGGACGCCGTAGCGGCCCGTCTCGGCGGCGGCGACCAGGGTCAGGCCGAGGATGCCGGCCTTCGCCGCGCTGTAGTTGCCCTGGCCGACCGAGCCCAGCAGACCGGCACCGGACGAGGTGTTGACCACGCGGGCGACCGGGGTGCGGCCCGCTTTCGCCTCGGCCCGCCAGTACGCGGCGGCCTGCTGCAACGGCAGGAAGTGGCCCTTGAGATGGACCCGCACGACCGCGTCCCAGTCGTCCTCCGCCAGGTTCACCAGCATGCGGTCGCGCAGGAAGCCCGCGTTGTTCACCAGGGTGTCGAGGCGGCCGAAGGTGTCGACGGCCGCGGCGACGAGCGAGGCGGCGCCCTGCGATGTCGCTATGTCGCCTCCGTGGGCCACCGCCTCACCGCCGGCCGCGCGGATCTCGGCCACGACCCGGGCCGCGGGGCTCTCGGACGCGGGCGCCCCGTCCGGGCCCACGCCCAGGTCGTTCACCACGACGCGGGCGCCCTCCGCCGCGAAGGCCAGCGCGTGGGCCCGGCCAAGACCGCGGCCCGCACCGGTCACCGCCACCACCCGCCCCGCGCACAGCCCGCCGGGGCCGGCCGCCGAGGTCGCCGCCGGGGCCGTCGCGGGAGCCGTCGTCGCTGCCGCCGACGTCCGGGATTCCGTCATGTCACGCCTCCTTGTTGACCGTTGCCGCGTCGAGGAACGCGGGGCGCTCGCCGCCGCCGTGCACGAGCAGGCTCGCCCCGCTGATGTACGCGGCGGCGTCCGACGCCAGGAACACCGCCGCCTCGCCGATCTCGCGGGGCTCGGCGAGCCGCCCCAGGGGCACCGTCGCCCCGACCGCGGCGACACCCGCCTCGTCCCCGTAGTGCAGGGCCGTCGACTCGGTGCGGACCATGCCGAGCACCAGCGTGTTCACCCTGATGTCCGGGGCCCACTCGACGGCCATGGACCGCGCCAGGTTCTCCAGGCCCGCCTTCGCCGCCCCGTACGCTGCCGTGCCCGGTGACGCGCGGGTGCCGCTGACGCTGCCGATCATGACGATCGCGCCGCGGGCCGCCGCGAGTCGGTCCCGGGCGGCGAGGGAGACGGTGAGCGGCGCCGTCAGGTTCAGCTCGATGACGCGCGCGTGCCGCTCCGCGTCCGTCTCGCCGAGCAGACGGTACGGGGTGCCGCCCGCGTTGTTCACCAGCACGTCCACCCGGTCCAGGCCGGCGAAGAACTCCCGCACCGCTGCCGCGTCCCGCAGGTCGAGCGGGGCGAACGCGCAGCCGTCGAGGGGGACGTCGGGTGGTCTGCGGGCACAGACCACGACCTCGGCCCCGGCCGCCGCGAAGGCCCGCGCGATCCCCGCCCCCACTCCCCTGGTACCGCCCGTCACGACCACGACCCGGCCGCTCAGATCCGCCCCGCCCGTGTCCCGCCCCATCCCTCGCTCCTTCGCCGATCGGCTCCCCGCACCGTTCCGCAGGCCTCCGGCACCTGCTACGGTCGACACCTACCAAACAAACGTTAGGTGGAAAGGTAGCTGAACGCCATGGGTGTCTCCACCTCCTCACCCGAAAAGGGGATCGCCGTCGTCACGGTGGACTTCCCTCCGGTCAACGCACTGCCGGTGCAGGGCTGGTACGACCTGGCCGACGCGGTGCGCGCCGCGGGCCGCGACCCGGACGTGAGCTGCGTGATCCTCACCGCGGCCGAGGACGGCCGGGGGTTCTGCGCAGGTGTGGACATCAAGGAGATGCAGCGCGAGACGGCCTCGCCGGAGGGCGGCCACCGCGCCCTGATCGGGGCCAACAGAGGCTGCTACGAGGCGTTCTCGGCGGTGTACCGGTGCGAGGTCCCGGTCGTCGCGGCCGTCGGCGGCTTCTGCCTGGGCGGCGGCATCGGGCTGGTGGGGAACGCGGACGCGATCGTGGCCGCCGACGACGCGACGTTCGGCCTGCCCGAGCTGGACCGCGGCGCGCTCGGCGCGGCCACGCACCTGGCCCGGCTGGTCCCGCAGCATCTGATGCGTGCGCTGTTCTACACCTCGCGCACCGCCACCGCGGCCGAGCTGCACGCCCACGGCTCGGTGTGGCAGGTCGTGCCGCGGGCCGGGCTGCGCGCCGCGGCCCTGGACCTGGCGCGGGAGATCGCCCGCAAGGACGGCTACCTGATCCGCCTCGCCAAGTCCGCGCTCAACGGCATCGATCCGGTCGACGTCCACCGCAGTTACCGCTTCGAGCAGGGCTTCACGTTCGAGGCGAATCTCAGCGGGGTCGCCGACCGGGTGCGCGACACCTTCGGACAGGGAGCGGAGTGACCATGACCGCGAGCACGGGGACCACCGGGACCACCGGCGGGCACGACAGGACGGGCCGGGCCGACAAGCTGATGACGGCGGACGAGGTCGTCGGCCGGCTGCGCAGCGGCATGACGATCGGTATCGGCGGCTGGGGCTCGCGCCGCAAGCCGATGGCGCTGGTCCGCGCCCTGCTGCGCAGTGACGTCACGGACCTGACCGTGGTCTCGTACGGCGGCCCGGACGTCGGGATGCTGGCCGCCGCGGGGAGGATCCGCAGGCTGGTGGGCGCCTTCGTGACGCTCGACTCGATCCCCCTGGAGCCGCACTTCAGGGCGGCGCGGCAGCGCGGCGCGCTCGCGATGACGGAGGTCGACGAGGCGATGTTCATGTGGGGTCTGCACGCCGCGGCGAACAGACTGCCGTTCCTGCCGGTCCGGGCCGGCCTCGGCTCGGACGTGATGCGGGTCAATCCGGAGCTGCGCACCGTCACGTCGCCGTACGAGGACGGCGAGACATTCGTCGCGATGCCCGCCCTGCGGCTGGACGCGGCCCTGGTGCACATGAATCGCGCGGACCGCAGGGGAAACGGCCAGTACCTGGGCCCCGACCCGTACTTCGACGACCTGTTCTGCGAGGCGGCGGACCGTGCGTACGTGTCGTGCGAGCGGCTCGTGGACGGGTTCGGTCCGGATGTCACGCCGCAGTCGCTGCTGATCAAGCGGCATGTGGTGACGGGTGTGGTGGAGGCGCCGCTCGGGGCGGACTTCACGTCGTGCGTGCCCGACTACGCGCGCGACGAGGCCTTCCAGAAGCTGTACGCGAGCACGCCCTGGGCGGAGTTCGCCGAGCGGTTCCTGCCGCCCGGCGGTGACGAGAAGCAGTACCGGTCGGCCGTCCAGGCCTGGCACGAGGAGCAGAAGTGACCATGACGGAAGGCACCGGGACCACCGCGCAGGCCGTCACCCGCGCCGAGTACTGCGTGATCGCCTGCGCCGACGCCTGGCGGAACGACGGGGAGGTGCTGGCCAGCCCGATGGGGCTCGTCCCGGGGATCGGGGCGCGGCTCGCCCGGCGGACCTTCGCGCCCGATCTCCTGCTCACCGACGGGGAGGCGACGCTGGTCGGGCCGGACGGCGCGGCGGAGGGCTGGCTTCCGTACCGTCAGCACCTGACGTTCGTGACCGGCGGGCGGCGGCACGTGATGATGGGCGCCAGCCAGCTCGACCGCTTCGGGAACCAGAACATCTCGTGCATCGGCGACTGGGAGCGCCCCGACCGGCAGCTGCTCGGAGTGCGCGGCGCCCCGGTCAACACGTTGAACAATCCGGTGAGTTACTGGGTGCCGAGGCACAGCCGGCGCGTGTTCGTCGAGAAGGTCGACATGATCAGTGGTGTGGGCTATGACAGCGCCGCCGCGGCGGGACCGTCCGCGACGCGCTACCACCGCATTCCCCGGGTCGTGACGAACCTGGCGGTGCTCGACTTCGAGACGCCGGACCGCGCGATGCGGATCGCGTCCGTGCACCCCGGCGTCACCGTGGACGAGGTACAGGAGGCGACCGGGTTCACGCTCGCGCTCCCCGAGGGGGGCGAGGTGCCGGACACGCGCGCGCCGACGGCCGAGGAGCTGCGGCTGATCCGTGACGTGGTCGACCCCAGAGCGCTGCGCGAGCGGGAGGTCAGGTCCGTATGAGCGACGCCGCCGCGTTCACGCTCCCCACGGCGTTCACCGAGCTGACCGGGGTGCGCCACCCGCTCGTGCAGACGGGCATGGGCTGGGTCGCGGGCCCCCGCCTGGTCTCGGCGGCGGCGAACGCGGGAGCGCTCGGGATCCTCGCCTCCGCGACCATGACCGTGGACCGACTGCGGTCGGCGGTACGGGAGGTGCGGTCCCGCACCGACGCGCCGTTCGGGGTGAACCTGCGGGCGGACGCGGGGGACGCGCGCGAGCGGGTGCGGATCATCATCGACGAGGGCGTGAAGGTGGCCTCGTTCGCGCTGGCGCCGTCCCGTGAGCTGATCGCCGAGCTGAAGGACGCCGGGGTCGTGGTCGTCCCCTCCGTCGGGGCGCGCCGGCACGCCGAGAAGGTCGCCGCATGGGGTGCGGACGCGGTGATCGTGCAGGGCGGCGAGGGCGGTGGCCACACCGGCGAGGTGGCCACGTCCGTGCTGCTGCCGCAGGTCGTGGACGCGGTCGGCATCCCGGTCGTCGGGGCGGGCGGCTTCCGGGACGGGCGGGGGCTGGTCGCCGCGCTCGCCTACGGGGCCGCGGGCGTCGCGATGGGCACGCGTTTCCTGCTGACCTCGGACTCCACCGTGCCGGACGCCGTGAAGGCTCGGTACCTGGCGGCGTCGGTCAAGGACGTGACGGTGACGACGGCGGTCGACGGGCTGCCGCACCGCATGCTGCGCAGCGATCTGGTCGACGCGCTGGAGGGCGCGGGCCGCGCCCGTGCGCTCGTCCAGGCGGTGCGCAGAGCGTCCGGGTTCAGAAAGCTGTCCGGGCTCTCCTGGCCGCAGATGGTCCGGGACGGGCTCGCGATGAGGCACGGCAAGGACCTCTCCTGGAGCCAGGTGCTGCTCGCGGCGAACACGCCGATGCTCCTGAGGGCGTCCATGGTGGAGGGCCGTACGGACCTCGGTGTGATGGCGTCCGGGCAGGTCGCGGGGCTCATCGAGGACCTGCCGAGCTGTGCCGAGCTCGTGGCCCGCGTGATGGCCGAGGCCCGGCAGGTGCTCGGCACTCTGCCGGGCCGGGGGTGATCCGGCCCTCCTGCCGGGAGCGCCCCCGAGGCGCGCACTGCGTGCGTCGTCTCGGGGGCGCTGTTCCGTCGGGTCGCCGACCCGCAGCCGCGTTCCGGTCAGTCGGCCGAGGGGCGGCGGGGACGGCGGCGTCGGGCGCCCGCGTTCGGCGCCGCGGAGCCGGAGCCCGCACCGGAGCCGGAGGGGCCGGACCGACGGGCGCCGCCGTTGCCGGAGCCGGAGCCCGCGCCCGAGCCCGCGGCGGTGGTGCGACGGGCGGCGCCGTTGCCGGAGCCGCCACGACCGCCGCGTCCGCCGCGCGACCGGCGGGGCTTCGACGAGGAGCCGCTCCGCGCTGCGGGCACGGGGGCCGGCTCGGGCACGGCGATGGTGACCGGCACGCCGGAGGGCTCGCGCGCCCCGGTGATGGTGACCAGTTCCTCGTCGGTGGAGCGGACCTGGGTGGTGCGGGGCCGCACTCCGGCGTCCCGCATCAGCCGCTGGACGTCCCGCTTCTGCTCGGGCAGGACCAGGGTGACGACGCTGCCGGACTCACCGGCGCGGGCCGTGCGGCCGCCGCGGTGCAGGTAGTCCTTGTGCTCGGTCGGCGGGTCGACGTTGACGACGAGGTCGAGGTCGTCGACGTGGATGCCGCGCGCGGCGACGTTCGTGGCGACGAGCGCGGTGACGCGGCCGTCCTTGAACTGTTCGAGGGTGCGGTTGCGCTGCGGCTGGCTGCGGCCGCCGTGCAGCGGGGCCGCGAGCACGCCGGTGCCGAGGAGCCGCTTGGCGAGCCGGTCGGCGGAGCGCTTGGTGTCGACGAAGAGGATGACGCGGCCGTCGCGGGCGGCGATGCGGGCCGTGACGGCCTTCTTGTCGGTCTCGTCGAGGACGTGCAGGACGTGGTGCTCCATCGTCGTGACGGCACCGGCCGACGGGTCGACGGAGTGCACGACCGGGTCCGTGAGGAACTGGCGCACGAGGCGGTCCACGTTCCGGTCGAGCGTCGCGGAGAAGAGCATCGTCTGCCCGCCCGGCGCCACCTGCTTGAGCAGCGCGGTGACCTGCGGCATGAAGCCCATGTCGGCCATCTGGTCGGCCTCGTCGAGGACGGTGATGCGCACGTCGCCGAGGGCGACGTCGCCCCGCTCGATGAGGTCCTTGAGGCGGCCCGGGGTGGCGACGACGACCTCGGCGCCGCGACGCAGCGCGCCGGCCTGGCGGGAGATCGACATGCCGCCGACGACGGTCGTGAGCCGCAGCCGCAGGGCCGTGGCGTACGGGGTGAGGGCGTCGGTGACCTGCTGGGCGAGCTCGCGCGTGGGGACGAGGACGAGCGCCAGCGGGGCCTTGGGCTCGGCGCGCAAGCCCGAGGTGCGGGCGAGCAGCGGGAGACCGAAGGCGAGGGTCTTGCCGGAGCCCGTGCGGCCGCGGCCGAGCAGGTCGCGTCCGGCGAGGGAGTTCGGCAGCGTCGCGGCCTGGATCGGGAAGGGCTCGGTGACGCCCTGTTCGCCGAGGGTCTTCACGAGGGCGACGGGCATGTCGAGCACGTCGAAGGACTCGGCCGGGGGCAGCGCGGGCGTGGAGCTCTCCGGCATGGTGAACTCGCGCGGCGGGGTGGGCTGCCGCCTGCGCTGCTGTTCGGGGGTGCGACGCCCGCCGTCCGCTGCGGGACGGGGACTGCGGCGCCGGGACGGGCGGGGGGAGCTGGCCATGCGGCATGCCTTCCGGGGACTGACAGGAACAGGCGGGGACAGCGCGAACCGGGGCCCGCACCGCTTGGTGCGGACCCCGGCCGGGTGATGCAGGATCAGGCGGGGAGGATGTTCTCCGCCTGGGGGCCCTTCTGGCCCTGGGTGACGTCGAAGGTCACCTTCTGGCCTTCCTGGAGCTCGCGGAAGCCCGAGGTGGCGATGTTCGAGTAGTGGGCGAAGACGTCAGCGCCGCCGCCGTCCTGCTCGATGAAGCCGAAGCCCTTTTCCGAGTTGAACCACTTAACGGTACCGGTGGCCATGTTGTTCTCCTTGAACAGGTAGCAGCTCCCATTCCGAGAACATCCCGGAAAACAATAATGCGCCTGAGGAACATTCCCGTCAGGCGCACATAAAGTCTATGGGTACCAAAACTGCAACGCTCTCGACTCTAACACGCGCTATCACCGAGTGGCGATCCCGTCCAGAACCATGGACAGGTACTGGCGCGCGATCTCCTCGGGGCTGTGGTGCCCGCCGGGCCGGTACCAGGAGGCCGCGACCCAGACGGTGTCGCGCACGAAGCGGTACGTCAGCCGGATGTCGAGGTCGGAGCGGAAGACGCCGTCGGCGACGCCCCGCTCCAGGGTGGTCAGCCAGGTCTTCTCGAAGCGCCGCTGGGACGCGGCGAGGAACTCGAAGCGGTCCTGGGCGGCGAGCTGGCGGGACTCCTTCTGGTAGATCGCGACGGCGGGCCGGTGCCGGTCGATCTCCCGGAAGGACTCGGTGACCAGTGCCTGGAGCGTCTCGCGGGGGCCGAGGTCCGCGTCGAGCACGGTGTCGTAGCCGGACCACAGCTCGTCGAGGAAGGTGCGCAGGATCTCCTCCAGCATCGATTCCTTGGAGTCGAAGTGGTAGTAGAGGCTGCCCGCGAGCATGCCCGCGTGGTCGGCGATCTTGCGGACGGTCGTGGCGTTGTACCCCTGCTCAGCGAAGACCTCGGCCGCGGTCTGGAGCAGTTCGCCGCGGCGCTCGGGCGCGGACGTCGTCGCCTGGGGCTTCTTCTTGGTAGGCACCCGCCCATTGTCGTCCCCCCGGGGACCGCTCCGGGCACAGGGGCGTCCGCCACGGCGGGGAGCGGGCGCGGGTCGGCGGTCATGCGCCGGTGGGCCCGGCCGGGTGGGCGGGGACGGGCATCCGGCCGGCCGTGGCGCCGCCGTCCGCGGTGATCTCGGCGCCGGTCAGGTACGACGCGCCGTCGGAGGCGAGGAACGCGACGAGCCGGGCGACCTCCTCGGGCCGGCCGATGCGGCCGAGCGCGGCGGCGGGGTGCGCGGTGGTGCCGAGATGGGCGGTCATCGCGGTGTCGATGGCTCCGGGGAAGACGCAGTTGACGCGGATGCCGTGGCCGCCGAGCTCGAGCGCGGCGGTGCGGCTCAGTCCGCGCAGGCCCCACTTGGCCGCTCCGTAGGCGCCGTGGCCGACGATGCCCTGGAGCCCGGCCTGCGAGGAGATGTTGACGATCGCGCCGCCGCCCGCGGCGCGCAGGGCGGGCACCGCGGCCTGGATCCCGAGGAACGGGCCGACGAGATCGACCTTGAGGAGCCGCTCCAGCCGGGTCACGTCCTCGTCGAGGAGGCGCGCTGTCGTGTAGAGCGCCGCGTTGTTGACGAGAATGTCGAGTCGGCCGAAGGTGCGCAGGGCCGTGTCGACGGCGGCCGCCCAGGAGTCCGCCTCCGTGACGTCGAGCCGCACGAAGCGCGCACGGGCGCCGAGTGCGGCGGCGGTCCGCTCCCCCTCCTCGGTGAGGATGTCGCCGAGGACGACCCGGGCGCCGTCCTCGGCCAGCGCGCGGGCGATCGCGGCGCCCATGCCGCGGGCGGCGCCGCTGACCAGGGCGACCCTTCCGCCGAGCGCGTGCCGGGTGCCGGGGGCGCCGTCCGCCCTCGCGGCGCCGTCGGGCCGGTTCACAGCCGCTCGATGATCGTCACGTTGGCCTGGCCGCCGCCCTCGCACATGGTCTGCAGGCCGAACCGGCCGCCGGTGCGCTCCAGTTCGTGCAGGAGCGTCGTCATCAGGCGGGTGCCGGTGGCGCCGAGGGGGTGGCCGAGGGCGATCGCCCCGCCGTTCACATTGACCTTGTCCGGGTCGGTGCCGGTCTCCTCGAGCCAGGCCAGCACGACCGGGGCGAAGGCCTCGTTGATCTCGACGAGGTCGATGTCGTCCATGGTCAGGCCGGTCTTCTTCAGTGCGTGCGCGGTCGCGGGGATCGGCGCGGACAGCATCCGGATCGGGTCCTCGCCGCGGACGGACAGGTGGTGCACGCGGGCGCGCGGGATGAGCCCGTGCTCGCGGACGGCTCGCTCGGAGGCGAGCAGCATCGCGGCGGCGCCGTCGGAGACCTGGGAGGAGCAGGCGGCGGTGATGGTGCCGTCCGTGAGGACGGGCTTCAGCCCGGCCATCTTCTCGAGCGATGTGTCGCGGCGCGGGCCCTCGTCGGCGGTGACGTCGCCGTACGCGACGGTCTCCCTCGCGAAGCGGCCCTCGTCGAGGGCGCGCAGGGCCCTCCGGTGGGAGCGCAGCGCCCACTCCTCCTGGTCGCGGCGGGTGATGCCCCATTTCCGCGCGATGAGCTCGGCGCCGTGGAACTGGTTGACCGGCTGGTCGCCGTAGCGGGCGCGCCAGCCCTCGCTGCCCAGGTAGGGGCCTTCGGTGAGGCCGAGCGGCTCGGCGGCCTGCCGGGAGGCGAAGGCGATGGGGATCATCGACATGTTCTGCGTGCCGCCGGCGACGACGAGGTCCTGGGTGCCGGAGAGGACGCCCTGGGCGGCGAAGTGGACGGCCTGCTGCGAGGAGCCGCACTGCCGGTCGACGGTGACGCCGGGGACCTCCTCGGGCAGCCCGGCGGCGAGCCAGCAGGTGCGGGCGATGTCTCCGGCCTGCGGGCCGACCGTGTCGAGGCAGCCGAAGACGACGTCCTCGACGGCGGCGGGGTCGATGCCGGCGCGCGCGACGAGCTCCTTGAGGACGTGGGCGCCCAGGTCGGCGGGGTGGACCGTGCTCAGTCCGCCGCAGCGCCGGCCGACGGGGGTGCGGACCGCTTCGACGATGTAGGCCTCGGCCATGACGGCTCCTTCATCCTTGCTCGGCTGTCGGACGGTGGTCCTGCGTGGCGATGCCGTCCAGGACGGTCGCCAGGTACTGGCGGGCGATCTCCTCGGGGCTGTGCCGGCCGCCGGGCCGGTACCAGGAGGCGGCGACCCAGACGGTGTCGCGCACGAAGCGGTACGTCAGCCGGACGTCGAGGTCCGCCCGGAACTCACCGGTCGCCACTCCCTCCTGCAGCGTGGTCAGCCAGGTCTGCTCGAAGGTCCGCTGGGAGGCGGCGAGGAACGCGAAGCGCTCACGGGCGGCGAGGGTCCTGGACTCCTTCTGGTAGATCGCGACGGCGGGCCCGTGCCGGTCGATCTCCCGGAAGGACTCGGTGACGAGGGCGCACATGGTGTCCCGCGGGCCGAGTCCGGCGGTGCGCACCGTGTCGTAGCGGCCGGCGAGCTCGTCGAGGAAGCCGCGCAGGATCTCCTCGACGATCGAGTCCTTGGAGTCGAAGTGG
>NZ_WWIA01000428.1 GCF_009870065.1 Streptomyces sp. SID5785
CGCTCGTCCGGGGCCGGCTCCGGCCTGCCCGGCGGGGGCACGTCGCGCTGCGCGGGCAGCGGGGCGGGCGTGTACGGGACGGAGGCGCGCGGCGGCTCCGGTTCGGCGGGCTCCGGCAGGGTGACGTACGGGCGCACGCGCAGCCCGAAGCCCTCGGCCGGGCAGTCGCAGCCCGCGGCGGCGCCGCATTCCGGGCAGCGCTGATCCGTGTCGTGGTGGTGCTCGCTCACCGTGTGATCCCCATCCCCTGAGCGTTGGTGTGACGATCGTAGAAGGTGTGGAGAATCTGTGGTGCGGGCCCGGGGATCGGAGGCCGCCCGCACCGGACTCAACAGGCCAAACCGTCCCGAAGCCACCAGGATGGAAGGACCAGCCCTCCGGCCGGTCCGGGCCGAAGGGTCCGTGGAGGTGGCCATGAGCAGCCAGGACAGCGGGAGCGGCACACCGGGCGTGCCCGGCGCGCCGGACAGCCGGGACGGCAGCCGTACGCACGAGTCGGTGCCCGACGACCGGGCCAAGAGCAGCGGCGTCCTGGTGTCCATCGGCGCGCTGCTGCTCGGGATGCTGCTCGCCGCGCTCGACCAGACGATCGTGTCGACGGCGCTGCCGACGATCGTCAGCGACCTGGGCGGCCTCGACCACCTGTCCTGGGTCGTCACCGCGTATCTGCTCGCGTCGACGGCCGCGACCCCGCTGTGGGGCAAGCTCGGCGACCAGTACGGGCGCAAGAAGCTGTTCCAGGCCGCGATCGTGATCTTCCTGATCGGTTCGGCGCTGTGCGGGATCGCGCAGAACATGCCGCAGCTGATCGGCTTCCGGGCGCTCCAGGGGCTGGGCGGCGGCGGTCTGATGGTGCTGTCCATGGCGATCGTCGGCGACATCGTCTCGCCCCGCGAACGCGGCAAGTACCAGGGCCTGTTCGGCGCCGTGTTCGGCGCGACGAGCGTGCTCGGCCCGCTGCTCGGCGGCCTGTTCACCGAGCATCTGAACTGGCGCTGGGTCTTCTACGTCAACCTGCCGATCGGCGTGGTCGCCCTCCTCGTCATCGCGACGGCCCTGCACATCCCCGTCCGCTCGCGCAAGCACCGGATCGACTACCTGGGCACGTTCCTGATCGCGTCCGTGGCCACCTGTCTCGTGCTCGTCGCCTCGCTCGGCGGGACCACGTGGGGCTGGGGCTCGCCGCAGATCGTCGGGCTCGCGGTGCTCGGGGTGCTGCTCGCGGTGGCCTTCGTGTACCAGGAGTTCCGGGCGGCGGAGCCGGTGCTGCCGATGAAGCTGTTCCGGGTGCGGACGTTCACGCTGTCCGCCGTGATCAGCTTCGTCGTGGGCTTCGCGATGTTCGGCGCGATGACCTATCTGCCGACGTTCCTGCAGATCGTGCACGGTGTCTCGCCGACCATGTCGGGCGTGCACATGCTGCCGATGGTGCTCGGTCTGCTCATCGCGTCCACCGGCTCGGGACAGGTCGTCAGCCGCACCGGCCGCTGGAAGGTGTTCCCCGTGGCCGGGACCGCCGTGACGGCGATCGGCCTGCTGCTCCTGCACAATCTGGACGAGAACAGCTCCACGTTCGAGATGAGCGCCTACTTCTTCGTCTTCGGCTTCGGGCTCGGCCTCGTCATGCAGGTGCTCGTGCTGATCGTGCAGAACGCGGTCCCGTACGAGGATCTGGGCGTCGCCACGTCGGGCGCGACGTTCTTCCGGTCCATCGGCGCCTCCTTCGGCGTCGCGGTCTTCGGCACGATCTTCACCAACCGGCTGGCCACCAAGCTCACCGACGCGCTCTCCGGGCAGCAGCTGCCGCCCGGCGTCAGCCCGGACTCGCTCGGCGCCGACCCACGCGGCATCTCCCAACTCCCGCCCGCCGTGCAGCCGTCGGTGCTGCACGCCTACTCGACCTCCATCACCGACGTGTTCGTGTACGCGGCGCCGGTCGCGCTCCTCGCGTTCCTGCTGTCCTGGTTCCTGCGCGAGGACAGACTCCGGGCCTCCGTCACGGCCCCCGACGCGACCGAGACCCTCGCCTCGAACCCCGTGGAACGCTCCTCGTACGACGAGGTGGTGCGGGCCCTGTCGGCGCTCGGCACCCGCGAGGGGCGGCGGGAGATCTACGAGAAGATCACGGCCCGCGCGGGCGAGGACCTGCTGCCCGCGGCGTCCTGGCTGGTGCTGCGCATCCACCGGTACGGCTGGGCGGAGCCCTCCGCGCTCGCCGAGCGCAGCCGGGTCCCGCTGCCGGTGATCATCGAGGCGGCCCGGCAGGTGGAGGAGCGGCACCTCGCCGAGCGCCAAGGGCTCGACCTGGTCCTCACCCCGGCCGGCCGGGAGCTGGCCGGGCGGCTGGCCGCCGCCCGCGAGGAGTCGCTGGCCGAGCTGCTCGGCGACTGGTGGGGCCCGGACCGGCCCACCGATCTGAACCGGCTGGTCACCGAGCTCAACGCGGAGATGTGCGGCTCGGACGCGGAGCGCCCGCACGACGGGAAGCGGACCGGTCTGGCGGCGTGAGCTCCGCCGGGCCGGCGGTGAGGTCCTTGCTGAACCAGTGCTCGGCGTAGAGCCGGTCGCTGAAGGCCTCCGTCTCGGTGTACCCGAGCCGGGCGTACAGGGCGCGGGCCTCCACCAGGTCGGTGCGGGTGTCGAGGCGCAGCAGCTCGGCGCCGAGCGTGCGGGCCGCGTCCTCGGCGGCGGCCACGAGCAGCGCGGCGCCGCCCGTGCCGCGCAGGTCGCCGCGGACGTACACCCGGGTCAGCTCGGCCGTCCCGGGATCGGCCAGCCACACCCCGGCCATGCCCGCGGGCTCGCCCCGGTACCGGCCGACGAGGAGCCGGCCGCCGGGCGGCGCGAGGTGGTCCCCGGGGTCGGCGGCGATCTCCCGCTCGAGCTCCGCGGGGTCCGTGTCACGGCTCTCGTAGCGCTGGTACCAGCGGTCGCTCACCTCGGTGTAGTACGCGCGCCAGAGCGCGACGGCGGCGGGCGAGTCGTACGGCTCGGCGGAGACGGTCCAGTCGGGGCGTGGTGCGGTGCGCATCCCCGATGATGGGCCGCGCACCGGGTCCGGCCGCAACCGGTTATCGAGCGGCGCCCGTCAGTCCGGCGGGGTGTCGCGGGCCGGGCTCAGCACCCCGAACCACTGCTCGGCGCCGAACTCCTCGAACCGCTCGACCTCGGTGAACGCGAGGCGCCGGGCCAGGCGCAGCGAGCGGGCGTTGGCCGTCTGTGTGCACAGGACGAGCGGCTCGCCGGGCCGGGCCGCGGTGAACCAGTCGATCACGGCGCGGCACGCCTCGGCGGCGTACCCGTGGCCCCAGGCGCCGGGCAGGAAGGTGTAGCCGAGTTCGGCGGCGCCGTCGTGGCCGCGCCCGGGCCGGGCCGGGTCCCGCCGCTCGACGGACACGGTGCCGATCATCGCGCCGCCGGTCTCGACGACGAACACGCCGGGGCGCCGGCCCGGCACGGCGGGCACGGTCCGCTCGAGCTCGTCGCGCGGGTGGGCGCCGCCGAGATGGGCCCGCACCTCGGGAGAGGCGAACAGCTCGATGAAGGCGGGCCGGTCGCGGGCCTCGGACGCGCGCAGGACGAGCCGGCGGGTGTGCAGCGGCGCGGGCGGCCAGGCGCCGGTGACGGGCGTGCTCACGCGGTGGACCCGCCCTGGATTCGGTGCTGTTCGGCGAGCAGCCGGGTGCGGTGGGCATTGCGGCGCAGGGTGGTGACGAGGACGATCACGACGCACAGGACGATGCCGAGGACGGGGAGCAGGATCGCCACGACGAGCGTGGCGGCGAAGCCGAAGAAGCCCACCGCGTCCCCGACCGTGTAGCGGGACAGCGCCTGGGACGAGCAGGTGATGTCGTACGCGCCCGCGCGCTGCACGTCGACGCGGTAGAGCAGGTACCAGGTCTCGTCCCGGGTGAGGGTCAGATCGCTGCCGTCGTGGAGCGCCGGGTGACCGGGGCCGCTGATCGTGCAGGTGGGGCCGGGCGAGCGGCCGGGGTACATGGCCCAGATCGCCCGGTCGTCGCCCGGTTCGAGGCGGAGGGTGACGGTCCGGTCGTTGCCGAACCGGGGGCCGTCACCGACCGCGTCGAGCAGGTGCTGGAACCGGAGGATGCCGAGGACCGCGCCGAGCGCGGTCAGTCCGGCGGCGATCAGGCCGGCCGTGACGTACCAGTGGCGGCCGGGCCGGAGCCGGTCGGCCGGTATCGCCGCTGTCCGCGGCGGAGCGATCTGCATCGGCACACGGTAGAACGGCGGCCGGTCCGGGCAGAACCCGGACTCGGCATCGGATCGGCGGTCAGTCCAGGCAGAACTCGTTCCCCTCGATGTCCTGCATCGTCAGGCACGACTCGTTCTCGTCGTCGGCCAGCTGGAGCAGCACGCGGGTCGCGCCCAGCTTCTGCAGGCGCGCCTCCTCCGAGAGGAGCACGTCGAGCCGCTCCTGGCCGACGAGCCCCTTGCCGGCCCGTACGTCGACGTGCACGCGGTTCTTGACGACCTTGCCCTCGGGAACCCGCTGGAAGTACATGCGCGGACCGGCGCCCGTCGGGTCGGCGGCGGCCGCCCAGGAGTCGTCGCCGTCCTCGTCCACGATCGGCTCGTACCCCACCACCTCGCACCAGAAGCGCGCGACCCGCACCGGCTCGGCGCAGTCGAAGGTGACCTGGATTTCCCGGATGATCGACGTCATCGGGACACCGTAGGTGCGGGTCGGACGTGGGTCCAGTGATTAAGGGACGCGGTGCGCGGGGCGGTCGCGCCGCCCCGCGCGGCTACGCGACGTGGAGCAGGATCTCGCCGTCCGCGGCGGCCTCGACGCGGACGTGGGTGAGGTCCGGGACGTGCACGGTCGGGCCGTGCTGGGCCGCGCGGGGGCCGATGCCGACGACGCGCATGCCGGCGGCGAGGCCGGCCGCGATGCCCGCGCCGGAGTCCTCGAAGACGACGCAGTCGGCGGGGGCGACGCCCAGTTCGGCGGCTCCCTTGAGGAAGCCCTCGGGGTCGGGCTTGCTGGCGCCGACGTTCTCGGCGGTCACGCGCACGACGGGGTAGGGCAGCGCGGCGGCGGCCATCCGGCCCGTGGACAGGGCGACGTCGGCGGAGGTGACCAGGGCGTGCGGGAGCCCGCCGGAGACAAGGGCGTCGAGGAAGGCGGCCGCACCGGGGACCGGCACGACGCCGTCCATGTCGGCGGTCTCCTCGGCGAGCATGCGCGCGTTGTCCGCGTGGTTCTCGGCCATGGGGCGCTCGGGCAGCAGGACGGCCATCGAGGCGTAGCCCTGGCGTCCGTGCACGACGCTCATGACGTGGTCCGGGTCGAGCTCGTGGGTGGCGGCCCAGCGGCGCCAGCAGCGCTCGACGACGGCGTCGGAGTTGACGAGGGTGCCGTCCATGTCGAGCAGCAGGGCGCGTGCGGAGAGAACGGTGGGCGTGGCCGTCATCGGCGGACTCCAGAGAACGGAGACGTGAGTGCGGGGGACAAAGAGGGCCCCGCCCGCCGGTCAGGGTGAGCGGACGGGAACCACTTTGTTTCCTCACGGTACAAAACGAGCCCCGATATATCCAATTCCGTCCGGCCCGTCACGCACCACCCACGGTGCGTGACGGGCCGGACGTCCGTGCGGACCGAGCGCCGGGGCGCCCCGGCGACCGATGCGGCGCAAACCCCGGCAGACCACCCCAACACCCGCCCCGTCGCGCCCGATTGACGCGTCGCACCCCTTGTCCGCCCTTCAAATTGACGCGACCCTGTCACTCGGCGCACATCTGTCGGCAACCCCACCCCACGACGCTGACCGGGCGCACCACGCCCAGGCCGACTTCCCCCCACCTCACGGGAGTTCACATGCCCCGCACCGCGACGCACCGCACCCCCGGCACCTCTTTCTACGCGCGTCGACGCCGCCCCCTGACGGCCGTCGCCGCCACCGTCCTCGCCACCGCCGGCCTGCTCACGCTCGGCCCCACCGCACAGGCCGCCCCGCCCACCCCGGTCAC
Source organism: Streptomyces sp. SID5785 (assembly GCF_009870065.1). GTDB lineage: Bacteria > Actinomycetota > Actinomycetes > Streptomycetales > Streptomycetaceae > Streptomyces. Next base: position 5,995 of record NZ_WWIA01000428.1, read on the forward strand.
CGCCGCCACCGCCCGCACGTACCTCTCCGAACTGACCGTCAGGGCCGAGGGATCCAGCGACGGGTACAGCCGCGACAAGTTCCCGCACTGGATCACCCAGTCCGGCACCTGCAACACCCGCGAGGAGGTCCTCAAGCGCGACGGCACGAACGTGCAGACCGACTCCAGCTGCGCCGCCACGTCCGGCAGTTGGTACTCCCCGTACGACGGCGCCACCTGGACCGCGTCCTCGGACGTCGACATCGACCACGTCGTGCCGCTGTCCGAGGCCTGGAAGTCCGGCGCCAGTTCCTGGACGACGGCCCAGCGCCAGGGCTTCGCCAACGACCTGACGCGCCCGCAGCTCGTCGCGGTCACCGACAACGTCAACCAGTCCAAGGGCGACCAGGATCCCGCGACGTGGATGCCGTCCCGCGCGGCGTACACGTGCATGTACCTGCGCATGTGGGTCCACGTGAAGCACTACTACGACCTCACGGTCGACTCCGCCGAGAAGTCCGCCATCTCCTCGGGCCTGAGCGGCTGCTGAGCCCGCGCGCCCCGCTCCCCCGGGGCACGCGGAACCACACCGCCTCCCTCCGGCGTTCCACGTACCGGACCATCGGAACCGGGACGCCGGAGGAGGCGATCACGTGGCGGGACTGCGCCTGGGCCCACTGCTGCGGTACGTGGACGAGGAGACGGCGACGGTCTGGGTCGAGGCGAGCCGGCCCTGCGTCGCCGAGGTGCGCTGCGCGGACGGCGCGTCCGGCACCGCACCCACCTTCCAGATCGAGGGCCACCACTACGCGCTCGTGCCGGTCACCGGGCTGACCCCGGGCGGCGAGACCGCGTACGAGGTGACGCTCGACGGCGCCCGCGTCTGGCCCGAGCCGGACTCCCGCTTCCCCGCGAGCACCATCCGCACCCCGGACCACGGCGCCCCGGCGCCCGCGCCGTTCCGGGTGACGTTCGGCTCCTGCCGCTGGGCCGCCCCGCCCGCCGGCGGCCACGACCCGGTCGGCCCGGACGCCCTGGACACGCTCGCCGCCCGGCTCGCCGCGGACCCCGGCGCCGCCCGCCCGGACGTCCTGGTCCTGCTGGGCGACCAGGTGTACGCGGACGAGACGTCCCCGGCGACGCGCGCGTGGCTGTCCCGGCGCCGCGATCCGGACGAGCCCCCGGGAGCCCAGGTCGCGGACTACGAGGAGTACACCCACCTCTACTACGAGTCCTGGCGCGACCCCGAGGTGCGCTGGCTGCTGTCCACCGTGCCCAGCTGCATGATCTTCGACGACCACGACCTGATCGACGACTGGAACACGAGCGCGGCCTGGCTCGCCGACATGCGCGCGACCCCGTGGTGGCGCGAGCGCCTGCTGAGCGGCCTGATGTCCTACTGGGTGCACCAGCACCTGGGGAACCTGCCGCCCGACGAGCTGGCCGCCGACCCGCTGTACGCACAGGTGCGGGCCACGCCGGACGGCACGGACGCGCTGCGCCGGTTCGCCGCGCAGGCCGACGCCGCACCGGCCTCGGTCCGCTGGAGCTACCGCCGCGACTTCGGCCGCACCCGGCTGCTCATGGTCGACACCCGTGCCGCCCGCGTCCTCGACGAGGACCGGCGGGCCATGCTCGACCCGGGCGAGGAGCGCTGGCTGCGCGAGCAGGCCCTCGACGACCCGGACGGCCGCGACCACCTGCTGATCGGCACGTCCCTGCCCTGGCTGCTGCCGCACCTGATCCACGACGTGGAGCGGTGGAACGCGGCGCAGTGCGCCGGGGAGCGGGGCCCGCGCCGGGCCCGCTTCGGCGAGGACCTGCGGCGGCGGGCGGACCTGGAGCACTGGGCCGCCTTCCCCGCCTCGTTCGACGCGCTGACCGGGCTGATCGCGGAGGCCGGATCCGGCCCGGACGCCCCCGCGACGGTGTGCGTCCTGTCCGGGGACGTGCACCACGCCTACATCGCCGAGCCGCACTGGCCGGGCGGCGCCGCGCCCGCCGCCCGCGTCCTCCAGCTGACCTGCTCCCCCGTGCACAACTCGGTGCCCGCGTCGATACGGCTGGGCTTCCGCATCGGCTGGAGCCGGCCGGCCCGGGCCCTCGGGCGGCGGCTGTCGCGCCGGGTCCGGCCGGGCGGATCCGGAATCGGCTGGCGGCGCACGGGCGGCCCGTGGTTCGGGAACCAGCTGATGACCCTGACCCTGCGCGGCCGCAGCGCCGACCTGGCCCTCGACCAGGCGGACCGGCGCAGGGCCGGGCTGACCAGGGTCGCCCGGCGCACGCTCAGCTGACCCGCCGCGGGCGGCCCGCGCCCTCCACCCGCGGAATCCCCGGCATGGCTGAATGTTGAACTTGCAAGCACAAGTTAGGTTCCCCTAATCTCTGGACTCCCCCATCGGTGGCGGCGTGGCGGCGACGACGGCGCCCGGCCCGCCGGTGACTCGGTTCCGTCCCCACCGACCGAAGGAGTCCCCCACGATGACTGGACGTCTGAAA
>NZ_WWIA01000429.1 GCF_009870065.1 Streptomyces sp. SID5785
GTGCTTCTCGATTCCTGACCGGCTCGGGCGGGCCGGTCTCACACGGGCGGCGGCGCGGGCCGGCCGGGCAGTCGGACGGTGACCCGCAGGCCACCGGCCGGGCGGGCGGCGAGGTCGAGCGTCCCGTCGTGGGCGCGGACCACGCTGTGCACGATGGCCAGGCCGAGTCCGGCACCCGCGTGCTCGTCGGTGCGCACCCGCTCGGCCCCGCGCTGGAACGGCTCGGTGAGGGTCGGCACCAGCTCCGGCGGCACCTGCGATCCCGTGTTCTCCACGGTCAGCTCGCTCGTGTCGCCGTGCTGCGCGGTGCGGACGGTGACGGTGCCGCCCGTCGGGAGGTTGTGCACGACCGCGTTCTGCACGAGGTTCGTCACCATCCGCAGCAGGAGCTCCGGCGATCCGTCGGTCCAGGCGGCCTGGCCGGTGACGTCGAGCGCAGCGCCGCGCCGCTCGGCGAGCGGGAGCAGGGTCTCGGCGGCCTCCTCGGCGACGAGCGACAGGTCGACGCGCTCGCGGACCACGTGGCCGCGGTCGCTGCGGCTGAGCAGCAGGAGGGCCTCGGTGAGATCGATCGCGCGGGTGTTGACCCGCTGGAGCCGGGCGAGGACCTCGTCGCGGTCCTGCCCGGGGTCGCGGCGGGCCACGTCGAGCAGGGCCTGGGACACGGCGAGCGGCGTGCGCAGTTCGTGCGACGCGTTCGCGGCGAACCGCCGCTGCTCGCCGACGTGCGACTCCAGCTGCCCGAGCATCGCGTCGAACGCGTCGGCCAGCTCGCGGAACTCGTCCTGGCGGCCGCTCATGCGGATCCGGGTGGACAGCGCCCCGGTGCCCGCGGTGCGCGCCGCGTCGGTGATGCGATGCAGCGGTGCGAGCATCCGTCCGGCCAGGATCCAGCCGCCGACCAGGCCGAACACGAGCAGGCAGAGCATCGCCAGGGCGGCACGGGGGAAGAAGATCCGGACCAGGAGGTAGCGGTTGGGCGAGATCCCGAGCAGCCCCTGGTCCTTGTCCGGGACGTAGCGGAGCAGGTACAGCCACACGAGAGCGAGCAGGAGGGCGCCCGCGACCGCGAGGAAGGCCGCGTAGCTGAGGGTGAGCTTCATCCGGGCGCTGAGCCCGGGGCGCCTATCCATCGGCGTCCTCACCCGCGGCGCCCGTGTCGATGCGGTAGCCGACGCCGGGCACCGTGGCGATGACCCAGGGGGTGCCGAGCCGCTTGCGCAGGGCGGAGACGGTGATGCGCACGGCGTTGGTCAGCGGGTCGGCGTTCTCGTCCCAGGCCCGTTCGAGCAGGTCCTCGGCGCTGACGACACCGCCCTCGGCAGCGACGAGGACCTCGAGCACCGCGAACTGCTTGCGGGTGAGCGCGACGTACCGCCCGTCGCGGAAGACCTCCCGGCGGAACGGGTCGAGGCGCAGGCCGGCGATCTCGCGCACCGGCGGCCGGGAGTGGGCCCGTCTGCGGTCGAGCGCGCGCAGCCGCAGCACCAGCTCGCGCAGCTCGAACGGCTTGGTGAGGTAGTCGTCGGCGCCGAGCGCGAACCCGGACGCCTTGTCGTCGATGCGGTCGGCGGCGGTGAGCATGAGGATCGGGATGCCGCTGCCGGAGGCGACGATGCGCCGGGCGACCTCGTCGCCCGACGGACCGGGGATGTCCCGGTCGAGGACGGCGAGGTCGTAGCTGTTGACGTCGAGCAGCTCCAGGGCGGTGTCGCCGTCGCCCGCGATGTCGGCGGCGATCGCCTCGAGCCGCAGCCCGTCCCGGACCGCCTCGGCCAGGTAGGGCTCGTCCTCCACGATCAGTACGCGCATGCCCGCAGCCTAAGCAGCGGTGCATATCGCCACCGTATGCACACGCCCTGCACGCGCCCCGGACGGCACCGGGTCAGTCGCGGCGGCGGCCCGCCATGAGCAGCAGGTAGACGACGGACGAGGCGGCGAGTCCGACCGCCCAGCCGTAGTCGGCCAGCGGTTTCAGGAACGGGATAAGGCCGTCGACCGGGAACGGGCCCGCCTTGTCGCCCTTCGCGTCGAGCGTGGAGTAGGAGCCGCCGACCGCGAGCACCCCGCCGGTCACGAAGGCGGCGACGGCCCGCCAGTTCCAGCCGCCCGTGTACCAGTACCGGCCGCCGGCGACGTAAAGGTCCGCGAGGTGCAGCACGGTGCGCCGGATCACCCAGTAGTCGGCGATGAGGATGCCCGCGACCGTGCCGAGGAGGCCGCCGACGACGCCGAGCCAGGTGAAGATGTACAGCTCCGGGGTGGAGGTGAGCTTCCACGGCATGACGAGCACGCCGATGACGCCGGTGATGATCGCGCCGGCGCGGAACCCGATGCGCTTGGGCGCGAGGTTGGCGAGGTCGTAGGCCGGCGAGACGACGTTGGCGGCGATGTTCGTGGAGACCGTCGCGACGAAGACGGTGACCAGGGCGAAGAGCAGTCCGAAGACGTTGTCCGTCTTGCCGGCGAGGGCGACGGGGTCCCAGACCGCGACGCCGTAGACCTTCTCGGAGCCGGCCGTGACCAGTACGGACAGCAGGGCGAACAGCGTCATCGTGGTGGGCAGGCCGAGGGTCTGGCCGAGGACCTGGGCGCGCTGTCCCCGGCCGAACCGGGTGAAGTCGGGGATGTTCAGGGACAGCGTCGCCCAGAAGCCGATCATGCCCATGAGGCCCGGGAAGAAGACCTTCCAGAAGTCCGGGCCCCAGCCGACCCGGGACGGCTCGTGCAGCAGCGGACCGAAGCCGCCCGCCTTGTTCGCGATCCAGAAGAGGAGCACGAAGGCGCCGACGAGGACGAAGGGCGCCGCCCAGTTCTCGAAGCGGCGCAGGGTGTCCATGCCCCGGTAGATGATGGCGAGTTCGATCACCCAGAAGACGACGAAGCACAGCCACAGGGTCCACGGGTAGCCGCCGACCTCGGAGGCGCCGGCCCAGCCGCCGAAGATCTTGCCGAGGAGGACGAAGATGCCCTGGCCGCCGATCCAGGTCTGGATGCCGAACCAGCAGCAGGCGACGGCCGCCCGCACCAGGGCGGGCAGGTTCGCGCCGCGGATGCCGAAACCGGCCCGTGCGAGGACCGGGAAGGGTATGCCGTACTTGGGTCCGGCGTGACCGGTGAGCAGCATCGGCAGCAGCACGATGACGTTGGCGAGGGCGATCGTGAGGACCGCCTGCTTCCAGTCCATGCCGAGCGCGACAAGGCCGGAGGCGAGCGTCCAGGAGGGGATGCAGTGCGCCATGCCGATCCACAGGGCCACGAAGTTGTAGGTGGTCCAGCGGCGCTCGGCGAGGGGGACGGGGCGCAGATCGTCGTTGGCGTAGCGGCTGCCGGCCGGGTACGCGTCGGCGGTCAGCTCGACCGCGGGGGCGGAGGGTGGCGGTGGCGGGACGGTGTCGGTCATGCGCAGTCCGTTCACTGGCGGGCCGCGCCGGGGCGGGGCCCTGGGAGGACGGGGATCCGGGACGGCCGCGGGGCGGCCGTCGACTGCCGTGCCTGGTGCGGGAACGGTCACGAGGTCACCGCCGGGATCACCTCCCGGCCGTAGAGATCGATCACCGTCTCCTTCGCGTCGTGCATGGCGTACACCGCGAACTGGTCGACGCCGAGCGCGCGCAGCGCGTTCAGCTTCTCGATGTGCGCGGACGGCGGGCCGATCAGGCAGAAGCTGTCGACGATCTCGTCGGGGACGAACGCGGTGTCCGGGTTGTCGGTGCGGCCGTGGTGGGCGTAGTCGTAGCCCTCGCGGGCCTTGATGTAGTCGGTCAGGGCGTCGGGCACCATGCCGGAGTGGGCACCGTACCTGGCCACGAGGTCGGCGACGTGGTTGCCGACCATGCCGCCGAACCAGCGGCACTGTTCGCGGGCGTGGGCGAGCGCGGCCGGCGAGTCGTCCTCGGTGACGTAGGCGGGGGCGGCGACGCAGATCTTCACGTCGGAGGGCGAGCGGCCCGCCGCGACGGCCGCGTCCCGCACCGCCTTGACCATCCACTCCGTCAGGAACAGGTCGGCGAGCTGGAGGATGAAGCCGTCGGCCTCCTCACCGGCCATCCTGAGGGCCTTGGGCCCGTACGCGGCCATCCAGACCGGCACCTCGGCGCCCTCGCGCACCCACGGGAAGCGCACGGTGGTGCCGCCGAGGTCGGCCTCGTCGCCGCGGCCGAGGGCGCGGATGACGCCCATGGCCTCGCTGATCCGGGCGAGGGTGTTGGGCTTGCGGCCCGCGACGCGCATCGCGGAGTCGCCGCGGCCGATGCCGCACACGGTGCGGTTGCCGTACATGTCGTTGAGGGTGGCGAACGTGGAGGCGGTGACCTCCCAGGTGCGGGTGCCGGGGTTGGTGACCATCGGGCCGACGGTCAGCCGCCGCGTCTCGGCGAGGATGCGGCTGTAGATGACGAACGGCTCCTGCCACAGCACGCACGAGTCGAAGGTCCAGCCGTGGGTGAAGCCGGCGCCCTCGGCGCGCTGCATCAGCTCGACGACCGCGGAGGCCGGCGGGTCGGTCTGCAGGACGAGTCCGAAGTCCATGTGGGATCCCTAGCTCTTGCTGTCCGGGTACTCAGTTCAGGTACTGGGAGATGCCGCGCGGGGTGTACGCGCCGTGTCCGGCCCGGCCGGTGAACTCCCGCTCGGTGATGACGAGTTCACCACGGGACAGGACGGTCTCGACCCGGCCGGTCAGCCGCCTGCCCTCGTACGCCGAGTAGTCGACGTTCATGTGGTGGGTGGCGGCGCTGACCGTCTGCTCGGCGTGCGGGTCGTAGACGACGAGGTCGGCGTCGGCGCCGGGCGCGATCGTGCCCTTCTTCGGGTAGAGGCCGAACATCCTGGCCGGGGCGGCGCACGCGATCTCGATCCAGCGGCGGCGGCTGATGTGCCCGTCGACGACGGCCTGGTGGAGCAGGTCCATGCGGTTCTCGACGCCGGGCATGCCGTTGGGGATCTTCGAGAAGTCGCCGCGGCCGAGCTCCTTCTGGCCGGTGAAGCAGAAGGGGCAGTGGTCGGTGGAGACGACCTGGAGGTCGTTCGTGCGCAGGCCGCGCCACAGGGCGGCCTGGTGCTCCTTGGGCCGCAGGGGCGTGGAGCAGACGTACTTGGCACCCTCGAAGTCCGGCTCGGCCAGGTTGTCGGTGGACAGGAACAGGTACTGCGGGCAGGTCTCGCCGAAGACCGGCAGGCCCTCGTCACGGGCGCGGGCGATCTCCCCCAGCGCCTCCTGGGCGGAGACGTGGACGACGTAGAGCGGGGCACCGGCGACCTGGGCGAGCTTGATGGCCCGGTGCGTGGCCTCGGCCTCCAGGAGCGCCTTGCGGACCTCGCCGTGGACGCGGGGGTCGGTCTCGCCGCGGGCCAGGGCCTGTTCGACGAGGACGTCGATCGCGATGCCGTTCTCGGCGTGCATCATGATGAGGCCGCCGTTCTCGCCGGCCCGCTGCATGGCGCGCAGGATCTGCCCGTCGTCGGAGTAGAAGACGCCCGGGTAGGCCATGAACTGCTTGAAGGAGGTCACGCCCTCCGCGACGAGCAGGTCCATCTCCTTGAGGGTGTCGTCGCCGACGTCGGACACGATCATGTGGAAGCCGTAGTCGATCGCGCACTGCCCGTCGGCCTTGGCGTACCAGGCGTCGAGGCCCTCGCGCAGGCTGCGGCCGACGGACTGGATGGCGAAGTCGACGACGGTGGTCGTGCCGCCCCAGGCGGCGGCGCGGGTGCCCGTCTCGAAGGTGTCGGAGGCGAACGTGCCGCCGAACGGCATCTCCATGTGGGTGTGCGCGTCGACGCCGCCCGGGATGACGTACTTCTGGCTCGCGTCGATGACGCGCGCGTCCGTCCAGGACGCGGCGGTGTCGCTGCCGGTCGCCGCGAGAGCGACGACGCGGCCGTCCTCGATCAGGACGTCGGCGTGCATCTCGTCGGCGGCGGTGACGACGAGTCCGCCGCGGACGACGGTACGGACGGCGCTCATGCTCTCCTCCAGAAGTGCGGCAGGTGTGCGGACTTACGGGCGGGTCAGGGGCTCGTACGCCTGCGGGGCGCGGTCGCGGTAGAACTGCCAGCGGTCGCGGACCTCGCGGAGCTTGGCCAGGTCGAGGTCGCGGACGACGAGTTCGGGCGCCTTGTCGTCGGCGACCTCGCCGACGAACTGCCCCTCGGGGTCGGCGAAGTACGACGTCCCGTAGAAGTCGTTGTCGCCGTAGCTCTCCACGCCGACGCGGTTGATGGCGCCGACGAAGTACTCGTTGGCGACGGCGGCGGCCGGCTGCTCCAGCTGCCACAGGTAGCGGGACAGGCCGCGGCTGGTCGCGGAGGAGTTGAAGACGATCTGGGCGCCTTCGAGGCCGAGCGCGCGCCAGCCCTCGGGGAAGTGCCGGTCGTAGCAGATGTAGACCCCGACCTTGCCGACGGCCGTGTCGAAGACGGGCCAGCCGGAGTTCCCCGGGCGGAAGTAGAACTTCTCCCAGAATCCCTTCACCTGCGGGATGTGGGTCTTGCGGTACTTGCCGAGGTAGCTGCCGTCGGCGTCGATCACGGCGGCCGTGTTGTAGAGGACGCCGGGCTGCTCCTCCTCGTACATGGGCAGGACGAGGACGATGTGGTGCTCGCGGGCCAGCTCCTGGAAGCGGCGCACGATCGGGCCGTCGGGGATCGCCTCGGCGTAGGCGTAGAAGGCCGGGTCCTGCACCTGGCAGAAGTAGGGGCCGTAGAACAGCTCCTGGAAGCACAGGACCTGGGCGCCCTGGGCGGCGGCGTCGCGCACGGCCTGCTCGTGCACCTCGATCATGGATTCCTTGTCGCCGGTCCATGCGGTCTGGAAGATCGCGGCGCGGATCACGGGGCTCAACGGGACCTCCTGCGGGGGCGGCGAACCGAAGTCTCGGGTGTGCCCCAGACGATAGGAACCGCGGCCCCCTGCGCCGAGATGCACCGTGTCACGACCGCCGCCCGATGCCGTTCCACCGTGTCACTCCCCGCTCTGCGCGTCGTGCGCGAGCAGGGCGATGTGGACGGACGCGGCGTCCTCGAAGTCGTCGAGGTCGACGCCGAGCAGCGCCTCGATCGCCTCGATGCGGCGGTACAGGGCGGGCCGGCTCATGTGGTGGAGCTGCGCGGTACGGGACTTGTTGCGGCCGGTGGCGAGGTAGGTGCGCAGGACGGGCAGCAGCGTCCCGCACTCCTCGGCGCCGAGGAGTCCGTCCAGCTCGCGTTCGGCGAAGGACTGCACGCGCGGGTCGTCGCGCAGCATCCGCACGAGGCCGCGCAGCCGTACGTCGCCGAGGCGCACGACGGGCGGCAGATCGGGCGGCGCCCCGGCCACCGCGTCGCACACGTGCAGGGCCTCGCGCAGCCCCTCGGGCACGTCGTCCCAGACGGGCCCCGCGGGTCCGGCGGCCACGACGGGGGCGGCCCCGGTCTCGGCGCGCAGCCGGGCGGCGAAGTGCGCGGTGAGCTGCTCGGCCGACTGGTCGTGGGCGAGGCTGAGCAGGACGGCGGTGGTCTGCGCGGTGAGCTCGGCGACGAGGGCGGACAGGCCGAGCAGCCGCAGGACGCGGTCGAGCCGGGCCGGGTCGGTGGCGCGTACGACGAGCGGGACGAAGGTGCGGCGGTTGACGGGGAGTCCGGCGGCGCGGGCGCGGGGCAGCAGCCGGGCGGCGGGCACGGCCCCGGAGACGAGGTCGTCGAGCAGGCGGCGGGCGGACTGCTCCTCCCAGCTGACGGTGGCGCCGGACAGGAGGTGGTGCAGGACGAGGGCCTCGGCGGCGCGGTCGGCGAGCAGTCGGCCCCAGGCGCCGTCACCGCGGTGGCCGCACAGGACGACGGAGCCCCAGCGTTCGCCGCGGCCGCCGAGTTCGGCCCGGACCCAGCCGTCGCCGTCGACGCCGCCGGGGCGGCGGGCGATGCGGTCCCAGTCGCGCAGGACGTCGTCGACGGCGGGGCGTTCGCCCGCGGTGGCGAGGACCCGGTGGGCGAGGTTGGTGACGACGACGGGGCAGGCGCTGTGCGCGGCGATCTCGTCGAGGAGGCGCTGCAACGGGGCGCCGGAGGTGATGAGCGCGGTCAGTGCGGTGCGGATGCCCTCGGAGAGGCTGACCGCGGCGTACTTGCGCCGCACGAGCCGGGACTGGACCTCCTCGGTGAGCTCGGCGAACGGGAAGGGCCGGTGCAGGACGACCATGGGCAGGCCGCAGCGCTCGGCGGCCCGGCACATGTCGGGCGGCGGGGACGGGAAGGCGCGGCCGAGTCCGAGGACGAGGGCGGCGGCCTCGGCCCGGTCGAGGGAGTCGATGTAGGCGGTCCGGCCGCGGGAGTCACCGGCGAGGAGCACGCCGGTGGTGAGGACCATCTCCCCGCCGCTGAGCATGACACCCACGTCGGCCGCCTCGGCGACGTGCACCCAGCGCACGGGCCGGTCCAGGTGCCGGGCGGCGGCGACCACCTCGGGCTCTCCGGCGGCGATCCGCTCCAGGGCGAGTATCTGCCGCACGGACAGGGCGTGTTCGGGGATCGTCGCGGCGGTCATCGCGGCGGCCCGTCACCGGCGTTCCGCAGCGCCCGCTCCAGGATCGCCGCGCCCTGTTCGGCCTCGGCCACCGTGAGGGTGAGCGGCGGGGCGACGCGCAGGACGCTGGTGCTGTGCCCGCCGCCCTTGCCGATGAGCAGTCCTTCGGCACGGCAGGACTCCAGGACAGCGGAGGCGGCCTCGGGGTTCGCCGTGTCGGTGCCGGGAGTGACCAGCTCGACGCCGATCATCAGGCCCCGGCCGCGCACCTCGCGAACGCAGGGGTTGGTCGCCGCGATCGCGCGCAGGCGCTCGATCAGCAGGCCGCCGACCCGGCGGGCGTTGCCCTGGAGGTCGTGCTCGAGGAGGTAGGAGAGGTTGGCGAGTCCGGCGGCCATGGTGACCGGGCTGCCGCCGAAGGTGGAGATGGAGTGGGCGTCGAGGCTGTTCATGACGTCGGCGCGCGCCACCACCCCGCCGATGGACATGCCGTTGCCGATGCCCTTGGCGAAGGTCAGCAGGTCGGGCGGGCCCGCGTCGGCGTGCGCCTGCCAGCCCCAGAAGTGTTCGCCGGTGCGGCCCCAGCCGGTCTGCACCTCGTCGGAGATCCACAGGATGCCCTGCTCGGCGAGGACATCGCGGAAGCGGGCGTAGAGGCCGTCGGGCGGGGAGGTGAAGCCGCCGACGCCCTGGATCGGTTCGGCGATGAGGGCGGCCACGTCGCCGCGGGTCTGGCCGAGCATGTCGCGCAGGTCCGCGACGCACGCCTCGGTGAACGCGGCGTCGGACAGGTGGGCGTAGGGCCCTCGGGTGCGGACGCCGCCGTGCACGTACAGGGTCTGGAGCGGGGAGAGGCTGGTGGGCGACCAGCCGCGGTTGCCGGTGATGCCGATCGCGGAGAAGGAGCGGCCGTGGTAGCTGTTGCGCATCGCCAGGATCTGGCCGGAGCGGCGGTGGGCGGTGGCGAGCAGCAGGGCGGTGTCGTTGGCCTCGGTGCCGGAGGTCGTGAAGAAGACGCGCGCGTCGGGGATGCCGGACAACTGGGCGACGCGCTCGGCGAGTTCGATCATCGGCCGGTTGAGGTAGAGCGTCGAGGAGTGGACGATGCGGGCGGCCTGGTCGGCGACCGCCTTGGTGACCTCGGGCAGGGCGTGCGCGGTCATCGTGGTGAGGATGCCGCCGAAGAAGTCGAGGTAGCGGTTGCCGTCGGCGTCCCAGACGTGCCGGCCCTCGCCGTGGGTGAGCTCGAGGGGGCGGTCGTAGTAGAGGGCGAGCCAGTCGGGCAGGACCGCGCGGTGGCGTGCGTGGAGGTCAGGGGTCATCACGGCTGCGGCGTCCCTTCGTCGGTCACGGCTGAGCGGAGTGCGGGGCGTGCGGGGCGTGCTGAGGCGTGCGGGGCGTGCTGAGGCGGCGGGTGCGCGGGTGCGGATTCCGCGGAGCGGGAGGCGGCCGGGCTGCCGGGGCGGCCGGGAGGTCAGGGGCGGACGAGGCCCTCGTAGGCGTCGGGGCGGCGGTCCCGGTAGAAGGCCCACTGCTGCCGCACCTCGTCGATGACGTCCAGGTCCAGGTCGCGCACGAGGAGTTCCTCGTCCTTGTCGCTCGCGGCGTCGCCGACGAGCCGGCCTCGCGGGTCGGCGAAGTACGAGGTGCCGTAGAAGTCGTCGTCGCCGTAACTCTCGATGCCGACACGGTTGATGGCCGCGACGTAGTAGGCGTTGGCGACGGCGGCCGCGGGCTGTTCCAGCTGCCACAGGTGGGCGGACAGGCCCCGGCTGGTGGCCGACGGGTTGTACACGATCTGCGCGCCGTTCAGGCCCAACTGCCGCCAGCCCTCGGGGAAGTGGCGGTCGTAGCAGATGTAGACGCCGACCCGGCCGACGGCCGTGTCGAAGACCGGCCAGCCCAGGTTCCCCGGCCGGAAGTAGTACTTCTCCCAGAAGCCGGGCAGCTGCGGGATGTGGTGCTTGCGGTACTTGCCGAGGTAGCTGCCGTCGGCGTCGACGACCGCCGCGGTGTTGTAGAAGAAGCCCGGCCCCGCGGACTCGAAGACGGCCGCGACCATGACGTGA
>NZ_WWIA01000430.1 GCF_009870065.1 Streptomyces sp. SID5785
GGCGCCCCGCCGGACGAGCCGCCCCGTGCGCGCGCGCTCCGGGCGGCCTGCGCGCCGGAAGAGCCCTTGGCGCCCTGGGCACCCCGGGGTCCTCGGGGGACCCCGGGTCCCTTCGAACCGTTCGCCGCACTCATGACCACCCCTCCACGCGCGCGTGTGTCAACGGACTGTCACTCCTGGACGTCCTCGCGGATGCGCTGCGCACCCCGCAGCCGCGCCGGGGCCGCCCGGCGGTTCTCGGCGACCTCTTCCTCCGTGGGGAGTTCGGCGCCGCGCGTGAGCAGCTTCAGCCGCGGCTGGTACTGCTCGGGGACGACGGGCAGGCCGGGCGGCGCCGTGGTGGCGGCGCCCGCCGCGAACACCTGCTTGACCAGCCGGTCCTCCAGCGAGTGGTAGGACAGAACCGCGATCCGGCCGCCGACGGCGAGCGCCTTCACGGCGGACGGGATCGCCCGCTCCAGGACGCTCAACTCGCCGTTGACCTCGATGCGCAGGGCCTGGAAGGTGCGCTTGGCGGGGTTGCCCCCGGTGCGCTTGGCGGCCTGCGGCAGGGAGTCGCGGATGAGCTCGACGAGCCGCGCGCTGTTGCTGAACGGCTCCTTGTCGCGCTCGCGCACGACGGCCGAGACGATGCGCTTGGCCTGCTTCTCCTCGCCGTACTGCCGCAGGATCCGCACGAGTTCGCCCGCCGGGTACGTGTTCAGGACCTCGGCGGCGCTCATGCCGGTCGTCTGGTCCATGCGCATGTCGAGCGGCGCGTCCTGCGCGTAGGCGAAGCCGCGGTCGGCCTCGTCGAGCTGCATGGAGGAGACGCCGAGGTCGAACAGGACACCCTGCACGCGCGGGACGTCCAGCCGGTCGAGGACCTCGGGCAGTTCGTCGTAGACGGCGTGCACGAGGGTGGCGCGGTCACCGAAGGGGGCGAGGCGCTCACCGGACAGGCGCAGCGCCTCCTTGTCGCGGTCGAGCGCGATCAGGCGGCAGGACGGGAACGTCGAGAGCAGCGCCTCGCTGTGCCCGCCGAGACCGAGGGTGCAGTCGACGACGACCGCGCCCGGCTGCGCGAGCGCCGGGGCCAGCAGGTCCAGGCAGCGCTGGAGCATGACCGGGACGTGTCGCTGGCTCAAGAGGCCCTCTCAGGTCGGCGCGGGCGGCACGCACACGCACGGCCGGGTCCCCGCCCGCTCGTGAAGGGGAGAGTGGTCCGCCGGCGCCGGGAAGGGCCGCCGGCCGACCGGAGCGGGAGAGGGCCGAGTCGTACGTACGCGCCGCGCGCGGGGAGCGTCCGGCGGCGCCGGGATCTCCGTATTGCTTCGTCAATGGGGTTCGGCGTCACTTTAGTCCACGGCGGGGCTCGGTCAATCAACCGGCCTGCGCGTCGCGGACCGGTCCGGCGGGAGGGCGCGACCGGGCGGAATCACCCGGCCGGTCGAGGTCCGCGCACCCCTGTGGATTAGCTCACAACAACGCTCGATCATGTTCTTTGTCCAGCCTCACAGGAGGCTCTCTGCAGCCGTGAGCACTACCTTCATGACTATGACGACTTCCGCATCCCTCCCGTCCGAGAGCGCCATATCCGCCGACGGCACCGTGACCGACCGCCTGGTCGAGGCGAACGGGCGCTACGCGTCCGCGTTCACCGACCCCGGCATGGACGCCCGTCCCGTGCTGCACGTGGCCGTCGTCGCGTGCATGGACGCCCGTCTCGACCTGCACGCCGCGCTGGGCCTCGAGCTCGGCGACTGCCACACCATCCGCAACGCGGGCGGCGTGGTCACCGACGACGTGATCCGCTCGCTCACGATCAGCCAGCGCGCCCTCGGCACCCGCAGCGTGGTCCTCATCCACCACTCGGGCTGCGGCCTCGAGGGCCTGTCCGAGGACTTCCGGCACGACCTGGAGATGGAGGTCGGCCAGCGTCCGACCTGGGCCGTCGAGGGTTTCCGGGACGTGGACCAGGACGTGCGCCAGTCGATCCAGAAGGTGCGCACCTCGCCGTTCCTGCTGCACACGGACGACGTCCGCGGCTTTGTGTTCGACGTGAAGAGCGGCAAGCTCCGCGAGATCGCTCCGGCCTGACCGGCGCCGCCGCACCCCAACGTGATCACCTCCACCCGGGTTCCCGGACCGCGAGTGTTCCCCTCAAAAGGCTGTAAGCCCTGACATATCGCGGCCAGTTGTCCACAGGCGAGTGACACGAACCGGTAACGGCAACAAGAATGCGTGTGTGACACCCCGCGCGAGTCACGGAACTGTTCGCGCGTGGTGTCCGTGTTTCGGGGTGGGCCGGTCCGCATCGCAGAGCGTCGGCCCGGAAAGTACGGGCCGAGGAGGGCCGGGTGACGACCTATGACGATCGAGCGAGCCTCACTGATCTGACCACCACTGTGGAGCGTGTCCGCAGGTCGGTGGAGAGCGTGATCGAGGGCAAGCCTGAGGTCGTACGGCTTTCGCTGACCGTGCTGCTCGCCGAGGGACATCTGTTGATCGAGGATGTCCCCGGCGTCGGCAAGACCATGCTGGCCAAGGCGCTGGCGCGGTCCATCGACTGCTCGGTGCGCCGCATCCAGTTCACGCCCGACCTGCTGCCCTCGGACATCACCGGGGTGTCCATCTGGGACCAGCAGCGGCGCGACTTCGAGTTCAAGCCCGGCGCGATCTTCGCCCAGATCGTGATCGGGGACGAGATCAACCGCGCGTCGCCCAAGACGCAGTCGGCGCTCCTGGAGTCCATGGAGGAGCGCCAGGTCACCATCGACGGGAAGAGCTACGAGCTGCCCAGCCCCTTCATGGTGGTGGCCACGCAGAACCCGGTGGAGATGGAGGGCACCTACCCGCTGCCGGAGGCGCAGCGCGACCGCTTCATGGCGCGCGTCTCCATCGGCTACCCGAGCGCGGACGCCGAGCTGCAGATGCTCGACGTGCACGGCGGTGTCTCGCCGCTCGACGACCTGCAGCCGGTGGCGCACGCGCACGAGATCGTGAAGCTCGTCGACGCGGTGCGCTCGGTGCACGTCGCCGACCCCGTCCGCCGCTACGCGGTAGACCTGGTGGCCGCCACGCGCACCCACCCGGACCTCAGACTCGGCGCCTCCCCGCGCGCGACGCTGCACCTGCTGCGCGCCGCGAAGGCCTCGGCGGCCCTCAGCGGCCGGGAGTACGCACTGCCGGACGACGTGCAGGCGCTCGCCGTCGCCGTCCTCGCGCACCGTCTGCTGCCCACGGCCCAGGCCCAGCTGAACCGGCGGACCGCCGAGCAGGTCGTGCTCGACATCCTCCAGCGCACGCCCGTACCGGCCGCGGACACTCGTGCGCCGGGCGCCTTCGACCACGGTTCCGCCCCGCTGTACGGGCATCAGCCGCCCGGCTCCCGGAGGCTGTGATGCCGGCAGGGGGGCCGTACACGGCGGGGCCGGGGGGCGGCTTCGCGGACGGGGACGACCCGGCCGAGGACCGGGGCGACCGCAGCGGGCTGCGCACGGCGCTGGCCGGCCTGACGACGCGGGGGCGCTCGTTCCTCGCGGCCGGTGTCGCCGCCGCGGTCTGCGCGTACGTGCTGGGCCAGAGCGACCTGCTGCGGGTGGGACTGCTGCTCGCGGTGCTGCCGCTGGTCTGCGCGGGCGTCCTGTACCGCACGCGCTACCGGGTGGCGGGCAGCCGCCGCCTCTCCCCCGGGCGCGTGCCCGCGGGCACCGAGGCGCGCGTGCACCTGCGGATGGACAACATCTCGCGGCTGCCCACGGGCCTGCTGATGCTCCAGGACCGGGTGCCCTACGTGCTCGGTCCGCGGCCGCGGTTCGTGCTCGACCGGGTGGAGGCGGGCGGCCGGCGCGAGGTGTCGTACCGGGTCCGCTCGGACCTGCGCGGCCGCTATCCGCTGGGCCCTCTCCAGCTCCGCCTCACCGACCCGTTCGGCATGTGCGAGCTGACCCGCTCCTTCTCCTCGTACGACACCCTGACGGTGATCCCGCGCGTGCAGCCGCTGCCGCCCGTCCGGCTGTCCGGCGAGGCGAAGGGGTACGGGGACGGACGGCAGCGCTCGCTGGCCCTGGCCGGCGAGGACGACGTGATCCCGCGCGGGTACCGCTACGGCGACGACCTGCGCCGGGTGCACTGGCGCTCCACCGCGCGCTACGGCGAGCTGATGGTGCGCCGCGAGGAACAGCCCCAGCGGGCCCGCTGCTCGGTGCTCCTCGACACGCGCGGCGCGGCCTACCTGGGCGCGGGCCCGGACTCGGCCTTCGAGTGGGCCGTGTCGGCGGCCGCCTCGGTCGTGGTGCACATGATCGAGCGGGGCTTCTCGGTGCGGCTCCTGACGGACCGGGGCGGCGCCGTCGCGGGCGAGGGCGGTGACGGTTTCACCGGTGCCGGGCAGGAGTCGGCGGAGGCGGCGGGTCTGATGATGGACACGCTGGCCGTCGTCGACCACTCCGACGGCTCGGCGCTCTCCCCCGCCTACGACCTGCTGCGCGGCGGGAGCGAGGGGCTGCTCATCGCGTTCTTCGGCGACCTCGACGAGGAGCAGGCGGCGATCGCCGCCAAGATGCGGCGGCGCAGCGGTGGCGCGGTGGCCTTCGTCCTGGACAGCGAGGCCTGGACCCAGGGCGCGGGCGCGCCGGTGTCGGCGGACTGCGCGGACCGGCTGCGGACGCTTCAGGAGGCGGGGTGGACCGCGGTGCCGGTCGCGGCCGGCGCCTCGCTCGAACAGATGTGGCGGCAGGCGGACCGGGAGCGCTCCGGCGCCCTGTCCGCGCCGCAGGGCGGTACGGGGGGCTGGGGATGAGTGGCGGGACCCGACTGTCGATCAGCGCCACGCTGGCCACGTTCCTGGCCTCGTGCGCGCTGCTCCCGCTGGTCGACAAGTCGTCCTGGATCGTGCAGGCCGCGATCCTGCTGGTGATCCAGGCCGCGGTGGGGGCCGCGGCCCGGCGCGTGCCGCTGCCGCGGGCGCTGACCGTGGCCGTGCAGGCCGTGGTCACGCTGCTGCTGCTCACCCTGGTCTTCGCCCGCCAGCAGGCGCTCGGCATGGTGATCCCGGGTCCGGAGGCGATCCGGCACTTCGGGGACCTCCTCGACGCGGGCGGCACCGACGTCAGCCGGTACATGATCCCGGCGCCGCTGTCCGAGGGCATCCGGCTGATGCTCGTCGGCGGCACACTGGTGATCGGCCTCGCGGTGGACGCGCTGGCGGTGACCTTCCGCAGCGCGGCCCCGGCCGGACTGCCGCTGCTCGCCCTGTACTCGGTGGCCGCCGGACTGTCCGAGGGCAGCACCGACTGGCTGTGGTTCCTGCTCGCCGCCGGCGGCTACCTCCTGCTGCTCCTCGCGGAGGGCCGGGACCGGCTCTCCCAGTGGGGCCGGGTCTTCGGCGGCGCCCGGCGGGCGGAACCGGCCGGGCAGGGCCCGCTGGCGGACGGCGGGGGCGGCGCGCTGGCCCCGGTCCGCACGGGGCGCCGGATCGGCGTGCTCGCCCTGGGGATCGCGCTGGTGGTGCCACTGGCGCTGCCCGCGCTCGACGGCGGACTGCTGGGTCCCTCGGGCACCGGCGTGGGCAGTGGCCCGGGCGGCGGCGGCACGATCTCGGCGGTCAACCCGCTGGTCTCGCTGCAGAACAGCCTCAACCAGCCGGAGGACCGCGAGGTGATGTCCTACCGGACCACCTCGGAGCAGAACACGGACCTGTACCTGCGGATCGTGGCCCTCGACGAGTTCGACGGCACGACCTGGCGGCCCTCGGTGCGCAGCATCACGGACGTGCCCTCCGAGCTGCCGACCCCGCCGGGCCTGGGCCCGGACGTCCGCAGGACGGAGGTGGAGACCCGGATCTCGGCCGCCGACTTCTACGCGCAGGACTGGCTGCCCATGCCGTACCCGGCGTCCGAGGTGTCGATCGCCGGGCGCTGGCGCTTCGAGCAGGTGGGCCGCACGCTCGTGGGCGACCACGGGCAGACCACGCGCGGGAAGTCCTACACGGTCAAGTCGATGGTGGTGCAGCCGACGCCGCAGCAGCTGGCGAACGCGGGCCCGGCGCCGTCCGGCCTGCTGCGCGAGTTCACGAAGGTGCCGGAATCGCTGCCGGGCGTCGTGACCTCGACGGCCCGCAAGGTCACGCGGGGCGCGTCGAACAACTACGAGCGCGCGGTGAAGCTCCAGGACTACTTCGCGGTCGACGGCGGCTTCACGTACAACACGCAGGTGCAGGCGGGCAGCGGCTCGGCGGCGATCGCCCGGTTCCTGAAGCAGAAGGAGGGCTTCTGCGTCCACTTCGCGTTCTCGATGGCGGCGATGGCGCGGACGCTCGGCATCCCGGCGCGGGTCGCGGTGGGCTTCACCCCGGGCTCGCCCGCGGGCGACAACAAGTACTCGGTGGGCCTGCGGGACGCGCACGCGTGGCCGGAGCTGTACTTCGAGGGCGTGGGCTGGACCCGCTTCGAGCCGACGCCGACCCGGGGCACGGTCCCCGAGTACACGCAGGAGGAGACGCCGTCGGGCGACGCGAGCAGTTCGGCGGCGCCCAGCGACGACACCTCGGCGGCTCCGTCGGCCTCGCAGCCGTCGGCCTCGCAGAGCTGCTCGCTGACGGAGCGCAAGGAGGGCGGTTGCAACAGCGCGGCTCCTGCGGCCGTCGGCGGTGCGACGGACGACGGACCGCCGTTCGGCACCATCCTGCTGGTGTCGCTCGCCGTACTGCTCGTGCTCGTCCTGCCGCTGCTGCCGATGCTG
Source organism: Streptomyces sp. SID5785 (assembly GCF_009870065.1). GTDB lineage: Bacteria > Actinomycetota > Actinomycetes > Streptomycetales > Streptomycetaceae > Streptomyces. The sequence goes on from NZ_WWIA01000430.1 coordinate 6,724, forward strand.
TGGCGCAAGCGGATCAGAGCGCTCCGGCTCGGGGCGGCCGGGCGGACGGACGCGGACGTCGCGGGGCGGACCCTGGCTGCCTGGCGGGAGCTGACGGACACGGCCTGGGACCACGGCATCCCGCCGGACGACTCGCAGACGCCGCGCAAGGCGGCGGCCCGGGTGGTCCGCCTGGGCCGGCTCGAAGCGGACGCGGCGGACGCCGTGCAGCGGATCGCGGCCGCCGTCGAGCAGGTGCTGTACGCGCCGCGGCCCGAACCGGTGGCCGGTCTCGGCGAGGACGTGCGGCGGGTGCACGACGGGCTGCGCGGCCGTGCGAGCCGCGGCACCAGGGCGCGGGCACTGCTCGCACCCCGCTCGGCCGTCCGGGTGACGTGGGCCCTCTCGGAGCGCTGGGAGTCCCTGCGGGCGGGGCTGCGGGCCCGCTGGACCGAGGCCCGCTCCCGGCCGTCCGGCCAGCAGAGCTGAGCGGGCCGGGGCCCGGCCGCACACCCTCCGCGGCCGGGCCCGGCTCAGCACCAGCACTCAGCACTCAGCGCTCAGCGCTCAGCGCTCAGCGCTCAGCGCTCAGCACGGTCCTCAGGACTCACTGCTCAGTTCCCAGTTCTCAGGACTCAGGACTCAGGACTCAGAGCAAAGACGAAGGCACCTCTTACGCACAAAGGGTGACCGCCCACCGGCGGTCACCCTTGCTGCACGACATCGGTCGGCTCAGTGGCCGCCCTGCTCGTCCCGTCGGCGCTGCCAGCGCTGCTCGATGCGGTCCATCATCGACCGCTTCTGCCGGCCCTGGCGCCGTGTCGTCGCGGGGGCGCCGGGCGCGCCCGGTGCGGCTCCCGCCGGCTGTTCGCCCGGCTTGGGCGCCTTGCGCCAGCCGGTCACGGCGAGCACTGCACAGCCCAGCATGACGAGGAATCCCACCACGCTGATCCAGATCTGCTGCGCGACCATTCCTGACATGAGGAGCGCGATACCCACCAGGAAGCCCGCGACTGCCTGGTAGACCCGACGTCGGGTGTACGTACGCAGCCCGCTTCCCTCAAGCGCTGTCGCGAACTTGGGATCTTCGGCGTACAGCGCTCGCTCCATCTGCTCGAGCATTCGCTGCTCGTGCTCCGAGAGCGGCACGGAGTCCTCCTCATCGTGCAGTCGCCGGGGCGACCGGGGGTCCCCTTCAGGATAGGCAGGGAATCGCCCCCGTGAAACCCGCCCCTCTACGCCAACTTCACCATTGCGGACCGCTGCACGCCGCTCCGGCTCACGGGGGCGTCATTCCCCGGCGTCCGGCCCGTCATGCCCGGCGGTCTCCTTCGATCATACGGCGCCGAGCGCGGTATCGGGGGGCCTGTGGCGTACTCCATCTGCCGCTGCGTCGCTGATCAGCGGCGGAATCCCGGCGGCCACTCAGGCCACGTCCGGCGCCCGCTTCTCACCGAGCACGTGCAGCTGGGTCGCCATGGCGAGGAACGCGGGCTGTTCGGCGGCGGCCGCCTCCAGCTTCAGGAGCTCCTGCAGCGCGCCCGGTTCGGTGTCCACGAGGACTCCGGGGACCAGGTCGGCGAAGACCCGCACGCCGTGCACGGCGCCGACCGCCACCCCGGCGTCGGCGACGAGCCCGGAGAGCTGCTCGGCCGTGAACCGCCGCGGCACCGGGTCGCCCTCGCCCCAGCGGCCGGCCGGATCGTCGAGCGCCTGTCGAGCCTCCTTGAAGTGCCCGGCGAGGGCCCGCGCGAGCACGGCTCCACCGAGGCCCGCGGCGAGCAGGCTGAGAACGCCCCCGTCGCGCAGCGCGCCCGCCGCGTGGCGCACGCCCTCGGCCGGCTCCTCGACGTACTCGAGGACGCCGTGGCACAGCACCGCGTCGAAGGCGGCACGCTCGGCGACGTCGAACAGGCCCGAGATGTCGCCCTGGACGCCGCGCACCCGGTCGGCGACACCGGCCTCGGCGGCGCGGCGCTCGAGCGCGAACAACGCGTTGGGGCTGGGGTCGACGACCGTGACACGGTGGCCGAGCCGGGCCACGGGCACCGCGAAGTTCCCGCTGCCGCCGCCGGTGTCGAGGACGTCGAGGGCGTCCCGGCCGGTGGCCTTGACGCGCCGGTCGAGGGCGTCCTGGAGCACCTCCCAGACCACGGCCGTGCGCAGCGCGGCCCGCGGCCGGGGCTGCTCGGGGCGCTGCGGCGCCGACGGAGGCTGGGGGGAG